>CAXAVJ010000047.1:0-26047 GCA_963972065.1 uncultured Rhodospirillaceae bacterium | reverse complement strand
CGCCGCCGTCGCGCGCCAGGCCGGGGTGCCGGTGGTGGCTTTTTCCTCGGACCGTTCGGTCGCCGGTGACGGGGTTTTTACCCTCGGCTTTTTGCCCCGCGCCCAGGTCGCGCGGGTGATCTCCTTCGCCCGTGAACGGGGGGTCGTGCGGTTCGCGGCCATGGCGCCGGACAATGCCTATGGCCGCACGGTGTTGGATGCCTTCAAGGCCGCCGTCGGCCGCGCCGGCGGCGAGATCGCCCGGCTTGAGGTTTATAGCCCCGACGCCGACGATTTCTCCGCCGTGGTCCGCGACATGGCCGATTACGAATTCCGCCGCCAGACCCTGCTTAACCAGAAGAAGGAGCTGGAGGGCAAGGAGGACGAGGTGTCCAAGGCGGCCCTGGCGCGCCTGGAAAATCTCCAGACCATGGGCGACCTGCCCTATGACGCGCTTCTGGTCGCCGACGGCGGCAAGCGTCTGCAGGCGATCGCGGCCTTGCTGCCGTTCTACGACATCGACCCCAACAAGGTGCGGATGCTCGGCACCGGACAATGGGACGAGCCGGGCATTGGCGCCGAGCCGGCCCTGGTCGGCGGCTGGTACGCCGCCCCGCCGCCGGGCCCGCGCGCCGGGTTCGAAAAGGAATATCAGGACGTTTACGGTGAAGCGCCGCCGCGGCTTGCGACCATCGCCTATGACGCGGCCGCACTTGCCGCCGTGCTGGCCCAATTGCCCGGGCCCGACCGGTTTACGGCCAAACTGATCGCCAATCCCAACGGCTTCGCCGGGCGCGACGGCATCTTCCGCTTCCTGCCCGACGGCACCTCGGAACGGGGCCTTGCCATTCTTCAGGTCCGCCAGCGCGGCGCGGTGGTCATCGACAAGGCGCCGGCGACCTTCCAGGCGATCACCAATTAGCGAACCGGCAGACCCGATTACGTCGCCAGCAGTGACGCCAGCAGGCTGTTGAGCCGAAGGCGCCCCTCGGCGGTGGCGGCGATGCGGGTTTTGTCCAGGTCCACGTAACCGGCACCGACCGCATAGGCCAGCTTCGACGGATTGATCAGGGTCAGCACGTCGCGCCCGGCCTGGGCCTGAAAACGGGCACGGTCGATGCCCTCGGTCAGGCGCAGGCCCATGATGACGCGCTCTTCCGCGCGGTCGCCGTCGTCCAGAAGCCGCCTTTTGGCCGTACCGTGGCCCTTGGATTCGACCAGGCTCAGCCAGCGTTCGGGGCTATGGACCTGATGGGTGCCCCAGTCCCGGACCGCGCCGTCGTCCGTCAGGGCCAGGCGGCCGTGCGCCCCGGGCCCGACGCCGACATAATCCCAGCCGCGCCAGATGTTCAGGTTGTGGCGGCATTCGTGGCCCGGGCGGGCATGGTTGGAAATCTCATAGGCCGGCAGGCCGGCTTCGCCCAGAACCTCTTGCGTGATGTCGAACAGGGCCGCGCCCAATTCACCCTCGGCGGCCTTCACGCCGTCCTTGTGGAAGGGCGTGCCGGATTCGATGGTCAATTGATAGAACGACAGGTGCGGCCCGGCGAAGGTCAGGGCTTCCCGCAGTTCTTGGCGCCATTTATCCTTTGTTTGCTCTGGCCTTGCGTAAATAAGATCAAACGAGAATTCTTCAAAATGATCGCGCGCCCCGGCCAGGGCCCGGCGCGCGGCCTGGGCATCATGGCGGCGGCCGAGGGCGGAAAGCGCCGCATCGTCGAAGGACTGCACGCCGACCGACAGCCGCGTCACCCCGGCGGCCTTGAGGTCGGGAAAGGCCGCGATTTCCGCGCTCGACGGATTGGCTTCCAGGCTGACTTCCAGATCCCCGGCACAGGGCCACAGATCCCGGATGCCCTGGATCACGGCGGCCACGGTTTCCGGTGTCATCAGCGACGGCGTGCCGCCGCCGAAAAACACGGTGGTCACGGTGCGGTCTTGGGTATCCGCCGCGTAATGGGCCAGGTCGGCGATCAGGGCCCGGGCCCAACGCGCCTGGTCAACCGCGTCCTGGACGTGGCTGTTGAAGTCGCAATAGGGGCATTTGGATTCGCAGAACGGCCAATGCACGTAGACGCCGAAGGGGGTCATCGCGGCGGGGTCAGCCCCGGCCCTTGAAACAGGCCGCGACCAGCTGTTCGAAGGCATGGGCGCGGTGGCTGATGTGGTGCTTGGCGGCGGGCTCCATCTCGGCGAAGGTGATGAAATAGCCCTCGGGCTGGAAGATCGGATCGTAGCCGAAGCCCTTATCGCCCGTGGGCGGCCAGACGATGTCGCCGTCGACCCGGCCCTCGAATACTTCCGACGTCCCGTCGGGCCAGGCCAGGGCCAGGGCGCAGACGAAGTGCGCCCGCCGGTCCTCGGATTCCAGGACCAGTTCCCAAACCCGCGCCATGGCTTCGTTGAAATCCTTCTCGGGCCCGGCCCAGCGCGCCGAATGAATGCCGGGGGCCCCGCCCAGGGCATCGACGGCAAGGCCCGAATCGTCGGCCAGGGCCGGCAGGCCGGAGGCATCGGCGGCGGCCCGCGCCTTGATCAGGGCGTTGGCCTTGAACGTGTCGCCGTCTTCGACGGGTTCCGGCAGGCCCAAATCGCCTGCCGAGGTTACGGCAACCCCGAAGGGCGTCAGCAGATCGCTGATTTCGCGCAGTTTGCCCGGGTTGTGTGTGGCGATGACCAGTTGGTCTTCCGTGAACGCCCGGGCCATGCCGCTATTCCAATCCGATGGCCCGGCGTTGCGCCTGGCATAATTCGTCGACGCCCTTGCGGGCCAGGGCCATCAGGTCGTCGAACTGGGCCGGGGAAAACGGCGCGTCTTCGGCCGTGCCCTGGATTTCCACGATGCCGCCGCGCCCGGTGAACACGAAGTTGGCGTCGGCCTGGGCCGAGGAATCCTCGGCGTAATCGAGATCGAGAACCTGCGTGTCCTTGAAGATGCCGCAGGACACGGCGGCGACCTGATCGGTCAGCGGAATGGCTTTCATCAGGCCGAGGTCGACGCAGCGCTGAAACGCCAGGTGCAGCGCCACGTAGGCGCCGGTGATCGAGGCCGTGCGGGTGCCGCCGTCGGCCTGGATCACGTCGCAGTCCAGACGCACCTGAATTTCGCCCATGGCCTTCAGGTCGGTGATCGCGCGCAAGCTGCGGCCGATCAGGCGCTGAATTTCCTGGGTCCGGCCCGATTGCGCGCCGCGCGCGGCCTCACGGTTGGTGCGGCTGTGGGTCGACCGCGGCAGCATGCCGTATTCGGCCGTGACCCAGCCCTTGCCGGAATCGCGCATCCAGCCGGGCACCCGTTCCTCCACCGTGGCGGCGCAGAGCACATGGGTTTCGCCGAACCGTGCCATGCACGATCCTTCGGCATACTTGGCGTATCCCGGCTCCAGCACGATATCGCGCAACTGATCGGCGGCGCGGCCCGATGGTCTCATATATGAATTCCCCCATAGATGGTCTACTGGGCCAGACCCTAGCCCCGGCGGGCGGCCCGGTAAACCCGGCAATTGGTCGAGGGTCCCCGGCCGGGTCCGGGAAAGATACCCGGCCCGGCAGCCATTGCGCTCCGGCGGTCCGGCGACTAAATTCCGCGCAAGCCCGAATTTCATTGAAACCTCATGTCCGCGACCCTGATCCGACCGCAGACTGAAACTTGGCCATGATCGAAGAACTGAACGACCGTTCACGCCAGATCTTCCGGGAAATCGTCGAAAGCTTCGTCGAGACCGGAGAGCCCGTGGGTTCGCGCACCCTGGCCCGGCGCCTGCCGGTGAGCCTGTCGCCGGCGACGGTGCGCAACGTCATGGCCGACCTGGAAGACATGGGCCTGCTGTTCTCGCCCCATACCTCGGCCGGGCGCCTGCCGACGGAAACGGGCCTGCGGCTCTATGTCGATGGCTTGCTTGAAATCGGCAATTTGACCGAGGCCGAGCGCGCCTCGATCAAAAGCCAGTGCGCTGGCACGGCCAATTCGGTCGAAGGCCTGCTGGCGCAGGCGACGCAGACGCTCTCGGGCCTCGCCCATTGTGCGTCCCTGGTGCTGGCACCCAAGACGGAAAGCCCGCTCAAGCATATTGAATTCGTGCATCTCAGCCCGGGCCGGGCCCTCGTCATCCTGGTCACGGAATCGGGTGTGGTCGAAAACCGCATCATGGAAATCCCCATGGACCTGCCGGCCTCGGCCCTGGTCCAGGCGACCAATTATCTGTCGGCCAAATTGGTCGGGCGCAGCATTTCCGACGCCTACGACGGCATCATGTCCGAGCTGGAAAACCAGCGGGCACAACTGGACGAGCTGACCGCGCGTCTGGTCGAAGGCGGCCTCGCGACCTGGGCCGGCGGCGATGCCGGGCCGGGCGGGGCGTTGATCGTGCGCGGCCAGGCCCATTTGCTGGAAGACGTCACCCTGGTCACCGACTTGGAACGCATCCGCGGCCTGTTCTCGGCGCTGGAGACCAAGGAGCAGATGCTGAAAATCCTCTCCATGGCCGACCGCGCCGACGGGGTGCAGATCTTTATCGGCGCCGACAACACCCTGTTCAACGTGTCGGGCTGCGCCATGGTCGTGCGTAGTTATCGCAACGAACAACAACAGATCATCGGCGCCGTCGGCGTGATCGGCCCGACACGCATGAACTATTCCCGCATCATCCCCATGGTCGATTACACCGCCGATCTGATCGGCGGCTATATCGGCGCCGACCGCCGCCGCTGATCCGATCCCGGCGCGGCCAAGACCCCAACCGCAAGGAACACCCTGAAGGAATTAAGATGTCCGAGACCACACCCGAGCAAACCCCAGACAGCGCGCCCGAGGATACGGCTGCCGCCGCCGATGCGGCTCAGCCCGAAGCCACGGCGTCCGACGCCGCGCCGGAAGGCGAGCCGCCGATCCCGTCGATGACGGCGGACGCGGGCGAGGCCGATCCGGCCCAGCGCGTCGCCGCGCTGGAAGCCCAGCTCTCCGAAGCCAACGACCGCACGCTGCGTGCCTTGGCCGAGGCCGAAAACGTGCGCCGCCGGGCCGAGCGCGACAAGCAGGATGCATCCAGGTACGCCATCGCAAACTTCGCCCGCGAGATCCTGACCGTGGGCGACAACCTGCGCCGGGCGCTCGACAGCGTCGATGCCGAGGCGCGCAAATCGTCGGAAGTGGTCGAAACCCTGATGACCGGGGTCGAGATGACGGAACGTGCCCTCTTGTCCGTGCTGGAACGCAGCGGCATCAAGCGCCTCGACCCGTTGGGCGAGCGCTTTGATTCCAACGCCCATGAGGCGCTGTTCGAAGTCCCCGACCCGACCCAGCCCCAGGGCACGGTGGCCCAGGTCATTGAGGCCGGGTACACGCTGAACGACCGCCTGTTGCGTCCGGCTAAGGTCGGCGTGACCAAGGGCGGGCCCAAGCCCGAACCCGTGGCCCCGGCCGCGGAAGAGGCGGCCCCGGCGGGCGGCGACGGCAAGGACGGCAGCAAGGCCTATGAGAAGGATGCCGGCGGCGCCGGCGGCCGGGTCGACGAGAAGCTGTAGAAAATGCCTGGAAAGCCCGGCGTTGCGGCGATTTTTTGCCGCACGGCCGGGTTGCGGGGCGGATCACTCCCGCTTATATAACCCCCGAACCGTAATGGATTTAAAAGCGGTTTTGGCAGGAGCCTGTTAACCCTGGGCCTTATAGACTGGTGTCGAAGATTATCGGATGGGAACTTTTCATCCGGCCGGGCATGGGTTAAGCAGCACCTGAAACAACGATGGAAGCCGCAGACGGGCGCCGCAATCGGGCCCTGGGACGGTTGGCCTTAAGGAAAGGACTGAACACATGAGTAAGGTTATCGGTATCGACTTGGGCACCACGAACTCCTGCGTCGCCGTGATGGACGGCAAGGATGTGAAGGTGATCGAGAACGCGGAAGGGGTCCGCACCACGCCCTCCATGGTCGCCTTCACGGACGCGGGCGAACGCCTGACGGGCCTGCCGGCCAAGCGCCAGGCGGTGACCAACCCGGAACACACCCTGTTCGCCATCAAGCGCCTGATCGGGCGCCGTTACGACGACAAGATGGTGGCCAAGGACAAGAAGCTCGTTCCCTACAAGATCACCAAGGGCGACAACGGCGATGCCTGGGTCGAAATCGACGACTCGAAATACAGCCCCAGCCAGATTTCCGCCTTCATCCTGCAGAAGATGAAGGAAACGGCGGAAAGCTATCTGGGGGAGCCGGTTTCCCAGGCCGTCATCACCGTGCCCGCTTACTTCAACGATTCCCAGCGTCAGGCCACCAAGGACGCCGGCAAGATCGCCGGGCTCGAGGTGCTGCGCATCATCAACGAACCGACGGCCGCCGCCCTCGCCTACGGGCTTGAGAAAAAGGAAAACGGCGTCATCGCGGTCTATGACCTTGGCGGCGGCACCTTCGACGTCTCGGTTCTGGAAATCGGCGACGGCGTGTTCGAGGTCAAGTCGACCAACGGCGACACCTTCCTGGGCGGTGAAGACTTCGACCACCGCATCGTCGACTACCTTGCCGACGAGTTCAAAAAGGAAAACGGCATCGACCTGCGCGAGGACCGTCTCGCCCTGCAGCGCCTGAAGGAAGCCGGCGAAAAGGCCAAGATCGAGCTGTCGTCGACGACCCAGACGGAAATCAACCTGCCGTTCATTACCGCCGACGCGTCGGGGCCCAAGCACCTCAACATCAAGCTGTCCCGCGCCAAGCTGGAAACCCTGGTCGAGGACCTGGTGGAACGTACCGTCGAGCCCTGTAAGAAGGCGCTCAAGGACGCGGGTCTCAAGGCCTCGGAAATCGACGAGGTCATCCTGGTCGGCGGTATGACGCGCATGCCGCTGGTCAACAAGATCGTCAAGGAATTCTTCGGCCGCGAACCCCATAAGGGCGTGAACCCGGACGAAGTGGGCGCCATCGGTGCGGCCATCCAGGCCGGCGTGCTCGCCGGTGACGTGAAGGACGTGCTGCTGCTCGACGTGACGCCGTTGTCGCTCGGCATCGAGACGCTGGGCGGCGTGTTCACCCGCCTGATCGACCGCAACACGACGATCCCGACCCGCAAGAGCCAGACCTTCTCGACCGCCGAGGACAACCAGGGCGCCGTGACCATCCGGGTGTTCCAGGGCGAACGCGAAATGGCCGCCGACAACAAGTTGCTCGGCCAGTTCGACCTGATGGGCATTCCGCCGGCCCCGCGCGGCCTGCCGCAGATCGAGGTCACCTTCGACATCGACGCCAACGGCATCGTCAACGTGTCGGCCAAGGACAAGGCGACCAACAAGGAACAGCAGATCCGCATCCAGGCTTCGGGTGGTCTTTCCGACGACGACATCGAACGCATGGTCCAGGAAGCCGAGGCCCATGCCGACGACGACAAGCAGCGCCGGGCCCTGGTCGAAGCCAAGAACACGGCTGACACCCTGGTCCATTCGGCGGAAAAGAACCTCAAGGAATACGGCGACAAGATCGGTGACGACGACAAGTCGGCCATCGAAGCCGCCGTCGAGGAGCTGAAGGAAGCCAAGGAAGGCGACGACGCCGAGGCGATCAACGCCAAGTGCGAGGCGCTGTCTCAGGCTTCCATGAAACTGGGCGAAGCCATGTACAAGGCGGCCCAGGAAGAAAGCCCGGATGACGCGGCGGCGTCCGACGGCGGTGCCGACGACGCCAAGTCCGAGGACGCCACCGTGGTCGACGCCGACTTCGAGGAAGTCAATCCGGACGCCGACGACGCCCCCAAGGGCAAGAAGGGCGGCAAGGACGACTGATCCGGGATGCCGGGGGCTTCGGCCCCCGGCGCCATTTCGGATCGTCGCCTGTAACGTCCTGATGTCCGGGAGGGCTTTCGATCATGGCTGACAAGCGCGATTACTATGACATTCTCGGCGTCAAGAAGGGCGCCGACGACGGTGAGCTGAAGGCGGCCTACCGCAAGCTTGCCATGCAGTTTCATCCCGACCGCAATCCCGACGACAAGGAAGCGGAAAAGAAGTTCAAGGAACTGAACGAAGCCTATGAAGTCCTGAAGGACGCGGAAAAACGCGCTGCCTACGACCGTTTCGGCCATGCCGCCTTCGAGGCAGGCGGCGGCGGCGGTGGCTTCGATGCCGGCGGCCAGGGCTTTTCCGGGTTCGGCGACATCTTCGAGGAAATGTTCGGCGAATTCATGGGCGGTCAGCGCGGCGGGCGCGGCGGCCATGCGGGCGGCCACGGCGCCGACCTGCGCTACAACATGGAACTGTCCCTGGAAGACGCCTTCAACGGCAAAAAGGCGGAAATCCGCGTGCCGACCTCCGTCGGCTGCGAGCCCTGCAAGGGCACGGGCGCCGAGGATGCGGCCGCCCCCATCACCTGCGGCACCTGCGGGGGTGCGGGGCGCGTGCGCTCGCAATCGGGCTTCTTCACGGTGGAACGCACCTGCCCGGCCTGTCAGGGCCGGGGCACGGTGATCAAGGACCCCTGCCGGACCTGCGGCGGGGCCGGCCGCGTGCACAAGGAAAAGACGCTTTCCGTCACCATTCCTGCCGGGGTCGAGGATGGTACGCGCATCCGCCTGGCCGGCGAGGGCGAGGCCGGCCTGCGGGGTGCGCCCCCGGGCGATCTTTATCTGTTTCTGGGCATCCGCCCGCACCGCTTCTTCCACCGCGACGGCGCCGACATCCATTGCCGGGTGCCGATCCCCATGACCACGGCGGCCTTGGGCGGCCAGGTCGAGGTGCCGACCATCGAAGGCAAGCGCGCGCGGGTGACGATCCCCGCCGGCACGCCCACGGGCCACCAATTGCGCCTTGCGGGCAAGGGCATGTCGGTCATGCGCACCAAGTCGCGCGGCGACATGTTCGTCCAGGTCACGGTCGAGACGCCGCAGAACCTGACGGAAAAGCAGAAAGAGCTGCTCAAGGAATTCGATGCCGCCGGCGACAAGAAGACCCAGAGCCCCCAATCCACGGGCTTCTTCGACAAGGTCAAGGAAATCTGGGAAGACCTGAAGGATTAACCTTTCTCACTGCCTCACCGTCTCTGTGGTTCAAATAATAGAAAACCACAGAGACGGTGAGGCAGTGAGAAGGAAGAAAAGAGTTTCTTTTCAAATCCCTGATCCATAAAGTTCCCGCCGAAACTGAATTCGGCGATGGATGGATTCCATGAACATCGGAATTGTCGGCTGCGGCGGGCGCATGGGGCGCATGCTGATCCAGGCCGTGATGGCGACGGACGGCGCGGCGCTGGCCGGCGGCACGGAACAGGCGGGCAGTCCCTTCATCGGCCAGGATCTGGGCCTGCTGGTCGGAACGGCGACCGTGGGCGCCGTGGTGATGGACGACGCGCGGACGTTGTTCGAGGCGTCGGACGTGGTCATCGATTTCACCGTGCCGGCGGCGACGGTCGCCCATGCGGCGCTGGCGTTCGAGACCGGCACGGCCATGGTTATCGGCACCACGGGGTTGACGGCGGATCAGCAGTCCGCCGTTCAGGGGGCGGCCGAAAAGGCCGCCGTCGTGCAGGCGGGCAACATGTCCCTGGGCGTCAACCTTTTGGTCGGCTTGGCCCGTCAGGCGGCCGAACTGCTTGGCCCTGATTACGACATCGAGATTGTCGAGATGCATCACAAGCATAAGATCGACGCGCCCTCGGGCACGGCGCTCATGTTGGGGAAGGCCGCCGCCGAAGGGCGCGGCATCGATCACAATGCCAACGCGGTGCTGTCACGCGAAGGCCATACGGGCGCGCGCCCGGACCAGGCCATCGGCTATGCCACCTTGCGCGGCGGCGATGTGGTCGGCGACCATACGGTGATCTTCGCGGGACCGTCGGAACGGATCGAACTGACCCACCGGGCGTCCTCCCGCGAGATTTTCGCCCGCGGTGCCGTGCGCGCCGCCATGTGGTGCGAGGGCAAGGCGCCGGGCCTCTATTCCATGCGCGATGTCCTGGGCCTTACCTGAGCCGAATGCGGGCTAAGTCCCCAGCGCCGGATTGCGGAGATCGGCCAGCACCTGTTTCAGGCGGTTGGCGACGCCGGTTTTTTCCTCCAGCGTGAGAAACCGGCCGATGGCGAGCGAGCGCCCGTGCGAGCGCAGCAGCAGCCGCGCGCCCCGGCCCCGGGTTTCGTCGATCAGCACCTGCAGCCATTGCGGCTGGAAGGTCCAGCGGTGATGGCGGCCCCAATGGGTGATGCGCTCGACGCTCAGCTCCCGTGCCGTCACGGCGATGGTCTCGACCTCCGTCCCGCGCCTGAGGTTCAGGCGCAGCAGGCCGTAGAGCAGGATCATCTCGACCCCCATGAAGGGAAACACCGGCCAGGCGCCGATCATGATGAACAGCACGGACAGGGGCACCCAGAACACGGCCAACACCCACATGAACACATGCGCGCCCTTCAGCGTGCTTGATCGATGGGGCCGGAGTTCCGTGCGGAACAGACAGGCGTCGGGATCATGGGTGGCGTCGGGTGTGCTCATGCGGGCCATGATCGCGTCCCCGCTTTACTTGGACAAGAAATTTCCTACTCTGGGCGGATCATGAAAAAAGCAGACGTCGAAGAATTCTACAGCCGGTTGCAGGCCCAGAACCCGGAGCCCAAGGGCGAGCTGGATTGGGTCAACCCGTTCACCCTGCTGGTCGCGGTGGTGCTGTCGGCGCAGGCCACGGATGTCGGCGTCAATAAGGCGACGGGACCCCTGTTCAAGATCGCCGACACGCCGGAAAAGATGGCGGCCCTGGGTGAGGCGACAATCCGCGACTACGTGAAGACCATCGGCCTGTACCGCACCAAGGCGGCCAATGTGTTCAAGTTGTGCAATATCCTGATCGCAAGGCACGGCTCCACCGTGCCCAACGACCAGGAGGCCCTGGAAGCCCTCCCCGGCGTCGGGCGCAAGACCGCCAACGTGGTGCGCAACATCGCCTTTGGCGAACCGACCATTGCCGTCGATACCCATATCTTCCGCATCGGCAACCGCACGGGTATCGCTCCCGGCAAAACGCCGCTCGCGGTCGAAAAGAAACTGATGAAGGTCACGCCCGCCGCCTACATGCGCCACGCCCACCATTGGCTGATCCTGCATGGGCGCTATGTGTGCAAGGCGCGCAAGCCCGACTGCACGGTCTGTGTTGTCGCCGACCTGTGCCGGTTCAAAGGTAAGACGGTTTAGCAAATCCTGAGCGGGCCGCATTCCGGCCCGCGACGGTGCATTTGCGGGAAAAATAAATACAGACGCCGCGCGGCGGCGGAAGGGACGCGCCTATCCGCGCAGGCGCGGCGTGGCGTTGACGCAGGATTGGCGGTCCGTCGCCTTTCCGGCCTCGTCGCGGGCCTCGACATGGGCGACCCGGGCGGCGTCCTTGGCGTCCTGGTACAGGAACACGTCGAGCACGCAGCCCTCGCCCCGGAAGCGCAGGATTTCCGCCCCCTTGTCGATGCGGCTGAAGGCGGGGGCGCCGAACGCGGCGACCAGGTCGGGGCGGGAATATCCGAGAACCGCCTGGATGGCCGGGCGCGGCCGCCGGGACGGTCGCCGCCGGTGTCGCCGTTTCGGGCGGGGCCATGCCGTCACCGGCACAACCGGCCAACGCAAGGCCGAGGATCAGGGGAACAAGAAGGCGGCGGCGGCGCGGGGCAGGCACCGGGCTCAGTCGCCCTCGTCGAGGGTCTGCATGTCGCCGGAAATCTCGCCACCCTGTTCGATGACGATCCGGCCATAGCGAATCTTACCCTGGACGCGGCCGCCGGCTCGGACGACCAAGCGTCCGCGGGCGATCAATTCGCCTTCGAAACGGCCGGAAATATCGGCTTCCTCGACGTCGGCGTTGCCCTTGAACACGCCTGTCGGCGCGACCTCAATCAGGCGCGCGGCGGGCAGGGTGACCTCGACCTGGCCTTCGACGACCAGACGATCGCAGGAGGTGATTTCGCCGGTCAGGGAAATGTCGCGTCCGACGATCAGGCGCTTCTGGTCCGACGTGGTGTCGAGCGAACGCGCGCGGTCGATGCGACGGGCCGTGGTCGAGACCTCCGGCGGGCGGCGGTGCATCTCGGACGCCATGCCGGACGACGTGGGCGGCTTGGGCGCGTGGGAGCCCTTGCGGGAAAATGGTTTCAGGGGCGGCGCGGAGAGGTCCCCGCCGTCGTCTTTTGTTTCGTCGCTCACGTCAGCTTCCTTCTGGGCGGCCGGTGCCGGTGCGGTCGGGCCGTCCTTTTTCTTCCCAAACATAGTCAATTACTTACGCCTTGGGCTCTGATCCGTCCAGCACGGAATTGGTGCCCGGGCGGGTCAGATGCGTACCCTGCGGAGGGCCGCCCCGCGTCCCTCCCGATTGTCCCGGGGTTCCCCGCCGCCGCCATTTTTCGAACTGATGGACCATGGCCGCGGTGGCGATTACCGGAGTCAGCAGATTGACCACGGGAATTGTCAAAAGAAAGGCGATGGCGACCCCGGTCAGGAACATTCGGCCGCCGTGCGCTTGGCGCAGGCGGACCGTGCCGGTCAGGTCGATACGCCGGGCGGCGACCATCTCGAAATACTCGCGGCCCAGAAGATAGCCGTTCACGCAATAGAACAGCACCGGATAGACCGGCCCCAGCAGCATGGTCGGCAGGAGCAGCAGATTGAGGCTGACCATGACGCCGAGAAAGCGTAGGGCCGCCATCACCTGTTCGCCCACGGGTTGGCCCTGGGCCGGGCCCAGGTCCGGATAGTGCCGGGCCTCGACCGATTCGGCGATCTGGTCCAGGAACAAGGCCACCACGGCGGAGACCACGCCGGGAAACAGGACCCAGGTCATCACCAACACCAGGGCCCAGCCGAGCCCGTCTGCGATGGTTTCGAGCCAGCCGAGATCGAACACCGCCGTGTACTTGATGAGCGCACCCGAACTTGTCCACAGCACGGCGAACACGCCCAAGGCCACGGCGATGGAAATCCACAGGGGTTTCTGGGTTTTCTTGTCGCCCAGTTGCTGGACGCCTTTGACGAGGGCATCGATCATGAGGAAGAGGTGTCCTGTTCTGCATAGAAATCAAGCGCGAAGGCGGCGGTTCTCGGTTTTACGCCGCCCGGGCCCGTGGCCGCAAGGGCCGCCCCCATACTTGAGGCTGGGGTGGACGTCGTGACCTCCATCGCTATACTCCGCGCCCAACCAACGCCCGGAACGACGCGGCGCCGAGCAGCCGGCATCGGGGCGGAATTAAGTTAAAGAGGCTTTCATGACCAATCCCCGTTTCGATGTCGCCGGCATCGGCAATGCAATCGTCGACGTTCTGACCCAGACCGATGACGCGTTTTTGGAACGCGAAGGTCTGGCCAAGGGCGCCATGACCCTGGTCGACGAAGCGCAGGCCGCCGCGGTCTATGACAAGGCCGGCCCGGCCATGGAATGTTCGGGCGGGTCCGCCGCCAACACCATCGCGGTGATGGCGCGCCTGGGCGCTAAATGCGCCTTCATGGGGAAGGTTAAAGACGATGCCTTCGGGCGCATCTTCGGCCATGACATCCGGTCGCTCGGCGTGCATTTCGACACCGCTGCCGCGGCGGACGGCCCGGCCACGGCCAATTGCCTGGTTCTGGTCACGCCGGACGCGCAACGCACCATGTTGACCTATCTGGGGGCCAGCATTCATCTGCAGCCCGCCGACGTGGACCTGGACGTCATCAAGGACGCCCGTGTGACCTATCTGGAAGGCTATCTGTGGGATCCGGAAGACGCCAAGCAGGCCTTCCGCACGGCCGCCGCCGCCGCGCGTGACGCCGGGCGCGAGGTCGCGCTGTCGCTCTCCGATCCGTTCTGCGTTGATCGTCACCGCGCCGATTTCCTGGATCTGATCGAAGGTCATGTCGACATCCTGTTCGCCAACGAGGCGGAAATCCTGTCCCTCTATCAGGTTGACGACTTCGACGCCGCCGTCGACAAGGTCAAGGGCCATTGCAAGATCGCGGCCTTGACCCGTTCGGAAAAGGGGTCGGTCGTGGTCAGCGGCGACAATGTAACGGCGGTTGCCGCCACCCCGGTCGATAAGGTGATCGACACCACCGGCGCCGGCGACGCCTATGCGGCCGGCTTCCTCTATGGCTATACCCGGGACGAGGGTCTGGCGGCCTGTGCCCGCATGGGCGGTATCGCCGCCGCCGAGGTCATCGCCCAGATCGGCGCCCGCCCGGAAACCGATATCAAGGCCGCCATGACGCTCAAGCTGCGGGACTGACGCGCGGCCGATTAAGACCGCAGTGCAGCATTTTCTGGTGTATTTGGCCCGCTGGCCTTATATAGCGGCCAGCGCGACGCTGCGTATCCCTCTCCTTTATTTAGAAGCGACCTGATCTCATGACCCGGACCCTGCTCCGAAACATCGCCATCATCGCCCACGTCGACCATGGCAAAACCACCCTCGTCGACGGGCTTTTGCGCCAGTCCGGCGCCTTCCGCGCCAATCAGGCGGTGGCTGAACGCGCCCTTGATTCCGGCGATCTGGAACGGGAACGCGGCATCACCATTCTGGCGAAATGCACCTCCGTGGAATGGGAAGATTTCCGCATCAACATCGTCGACACGCCCGGCCACGCCGATTTCGGCGGCGAGGTGGAACGCATTTTGGGCATGGTCGACGGCGTGGTGCTGCTGGTCGATGCGGCCGAAGGCCCGATGCCGCAGACCAAGTTCGTGTTGGGCAAGGCGCTGAAGCTGGGCCTGCGCCCGATCGTCGTCATCAACAAAGTCGACCGCCCCGACGCCCGCATCGACGAAGTGCACGAAGAGGTCTTCGATCTGTTCGCCGCGCTCGACGCCAACGACGCGCAGCTCGATTTCCCGCTGCTCTATGCTTCGGGCCGCAACGGCTGGGCCGGGCTCAGCCCCGATGCCCGCGACGACGGCCTGACGCCTTTGTTCAAGATGGTCACCGACCATGTGCCCTCCCCCGATGTGGGCCCGGTCGACGCCCCCTTCACGATCCTGGCGACGACCCTGGAGGCCGACCCCTACCTGGGCCGCATCCTGACCGGGCGCATCCAGTCCGGCGTGCTCGAAGCCAATATGCCGATCAAGGCGCTCAACCGTCAGGGCAAGTTGGTCGAACAGGGCCGGGTGTCAAAGATTTTGGTGTTCCGCGATCTTAAGCGTCAACCCGTGGACCGCGCCGAAGCGGGCGACATCGTCGCCATCGCCGGCCTGGCCAAGGCGACCGTCGCCGACACGCTGTGCGATCCGCAGGTCACGGAACCGCTGGCCGCCCAGCCGGTCGATCCGCCGACCCTGTCGGTCACGTTCTCGATCAACGATTCCCCGCTCGCCGGCAAGGACGGCGACAAGGTGCAGTCGCGGGTGATCCGCAACCGCCTGGACCGCGAGGCCGAAGGCAACGTCGCCATCCGCATCACCGAAACGCCCGACGACAACGCCTTCGATGTGGCCGGGCGCGGCGAACTGCAGCTTGGCGTGTTGATCGAACAGATGCGCCGCGAGGGCTTCGAGCTGTCGATTTCGCGGCCGCGCGTGCTTTATCGCAACAACCCGGAAACGGGCCAGCGCGAAGAGCCGATCGAGGAAGTGGTCATCGACGTGGACGAGGAATATTCCGGCACCGTTGTGGAATCCTTAAGCCTGCGCAAGGGCGACCTTTTGGCCATGCGGCCCAGTGGCGGCGGCAAGGTGCGCCTTGAATTCCATGTCCCGACCCGGGGCCTGATCGGCTATCACGGCGACTTCATGACGGAAACCCGCGGCACCGGCGTGATGAGCCGCCTGTTCCATGCCTACGGCCCGTTCCGCGGCAACGTGCCGGGCCGGCGCAGCGGCGTGCTGATCTCCAACGCGGGCGGCCAGAGCGTGGCCTTCGCCCTGGCCAACCTGGAGGAACGCGGGTTCATGTTCATCGGCGCCGGCGAGGCCGTCTATGAAGGCATGATCATCGGCGAAAACGCGCGGCCCAACGACCTTGAGGTCAACCCGATGAAATCCAAGCAGTTGACCAACATGCGGGCCTCCGGCAAGGACGATGCGATCCGCCTGACCCCGCCCCGACGGTTGACCTTGGAGCAAGCCATCAGTTACATCGACGATGACGAACGGGTCGAGGTGACGCCCAAGTCCATCCGCCTGCGCAAGGCGATCCTGGACCCCAACGAACGCAAGAAGGCGGAACGCCGCCGCGAGGCTGAATCCGCCTAAGGCAGAAGGATCCTTTCGCAGATGACGACCGGCGTGGAAAAACTTCTCGATGGGTACCGCCGGTTTCGCACCGGCGCCTTTCAGGATTCCAAACCCCTGATCCAGGAACTGGTGGCCCAGGGCCAGCGCCCCCAGGTCGCGGTCATCGCCTGTTCGGATTCCCGGGTCGAACCGGCGACCCTGTTCCAGACCGATCCCGGCGATCTGTTCATGATCCGCAACGTCGCCAATCTGGTGCCGCCGTTGGAAGAAGACGGCAAATTCCACGGCACCTCGGCGGCCCTCGAATTCGCGGTCGTCGGCCTGGGCGTGAAGCATGTCATCGTGCTCGGCCATGCCCACTGCGGCGGGATCAAGGCGATGATGAACGCCGACACGGACGACGGGAAATTCACCTTCGTCACTCACTGGGTGTCCATGCTGGCCGCCGCTCACCGCCGCGTGCTGGCGACCATGGCCGGCGCCGACGAGGCGACCCGCACCCGGGTGTGCGAACAGAACGCGGTGCTGGTGTCGCTTGAAAACCTGACCACCTTTCCCTGGGTCCGCGAACGGGTCGAGTCCGGGGAGCTGCAGCTTCACGGCTGGTATATCGACATCGCCGAGGCAAAGCTGTCCGTCTACGACGGCGCCCAAGGCAAGTTCGAGTCCGTGGGCTGAGCGCCGCCGCGTGCGGGGCGGGGGCCTAAGATCATGAACCGGGCCTTGCGTCCCGGCTGGGCCGACGCCCTGGCCGGTCATGTCCGCCGCCCGGCACTGATCCAGCTGTTCCTGGGATTTTCCAGCGGCCTGCCCTATCTCCTGGTGTTCTCGACACTGTCGGCTTGGCTGCGGGAATCGGGGCTCAGCGTCGCCGCCATCGGCTGGTTCGCCCTGGCCGGCTCCGCCTATGTGTTCAAGCCCGTCTGGGCGCCGGTGGTCAACCAGACGCCGATCCCCTATCTCACCCGCCGCTTCGGGCAACGCCGGTCCTGGCTGTTGCTGTCGCAAGGTGCGGTGGCGCTGGCGATCCTGTTCCTCGGCACCTCAGATCCCGCCGCCAACCTGGCGCTGACCGCGTTCTGGGCGGTGGTCCTGGCGGCGGCGTCCGCGACCCAGGACATCGTCGCCGACGCCTACCGCATCGATTCGCTCGACCGGGCGTTGGAAGGCCCCGGCACGGCCAACTTCGTCAACGGCTACCGGGTCGGGGTGCTGGCGTCGGGGGCGGGGGCGCTTCTGATCGCCGATCAATGGGGTTGGCAGGCGGCGTACTGCGTGATGGCGGCCCTCATGGCCGTGGGCCTCGCGGCGACGCTGACCAGCCCCGAACCCAAGCGCCCGCCCGCGCGCACGGACCAACCCTTCCGCGCCGCCCTGATCGAACCGTTCCTGGATTTCATGACCCGGCGCAACTGGGCCATGGTTCTGGTCTTCATCACCCTGTTCCAATACGGCGAGGGCTTGCTCGGCGTGATGGCCAATCCGTTCTATCTGGATATCGGGTTCACCAAGACCGAGATCGCCCTGGTGACCAAGGCCTGGGGCTTCGCCATGAGCATCGCCGGCGCGATCGTCGGCGGCATCCTGGTTGCCCGTTTCGGGTTGTTGCGCGCCCTGTTCGCCTGCGGCGTCATGCAGGCGGCGGCCAATCTGGCCTTTGCCTGGCTGGCCGGTCAGGGCCCGTCGATCCCGGCGCTGACCGTGACCATCGCGCTGGAAAACCTGACCTCGGCCATGGCCACGGCGGCCTTCGTCGCCTATCTGTCCGGGTTCTGCGACCGCGCCTACAGCGCCACGCAATACGCCCTGCTGTCGGCCTTCGCGGCCCTGGGGCGGAAGATCTTCGTCGCCGGCGGCGGCGAGGCGGCCCAGGCCTTGGGGTGGAAACTCTATTTCGTCGGCACCACCATGGCGGCGATCCCGGCCCTGTTGGTCCTGCTCTGGCTCATGAACCGGGATCGGCATTTCCGCTGACGACCAATCCCGTACGGGTCATTTTGTATACAAAGTGCGGGACTCTATTCGCAAAAGCGGCCAAAATCCGGGGCAATTAAAAACGCCAATCCAACTCTATCCCGGAGGACCCATCCCTTGCGCGCCACCACCCAGCTTCGCCAACTTCTCAAATCCAAGGAAACCCTGGTCGTTCCCGGCTGCTACGACGCCATGTCCGCGAAGGTCATGGAACTGGTCGGCTTTCCCGCCGTCTACATGACCGGCTACGGCACCTCGTTGGCGCTGCTCGGCATGCCCGACGCGGGCTTGGCGACGATGACGGAAATGCATCTCAACGCGCGCTACATGGCGAACGCGGTCAAGGTGCCGCTGATCGCCGACGCCGACAACGGCTACGGCAACGCCATCAACGTGATCCGCTGCGTGCGCGAATACATTCAGACAGGTGCCGCCGCGATTCATATCGAGGATCAGGCCATTCCCAAGCGCTGCGGCCATGTCGCCGGGCGGCGCGTGATCCCCATGGCGGAAGCGGTCGGCAAGTACCGCGCGGCGGCCGATGTGCGGGACGAACTTGATCCCGATTTCGTGCTGATCGCGCGCACCGACGCCCGGGGGGCCCACGGCGGCAACCTGGACATCGCCATCGAGCGCGCCAACGCCTATCTCGAAGCCGGCGCCGACATCGCCTTCGTCGAAGGCCCGACCACGCGGGACGAGGTCGAACGCATCTGCAAGGAAGTGAACGGCCCGATCCTCTATAACCAGACCGGCGTGTCGCCGCGCTTCACCTCCGACGAGATGACGGCGCTCGGCATCGCCCTGACCATTCTGCCGGGGGCCGCCCATCGCGCCACCCTGAAGGCCCTCTATTCCTTCGCCGCCGACATGAAGGAACGGGGCCCCATGGTCGAGGCCGAACTGTTCGACAGCCTGAAGGGCCATCCGGTCGGCGATTTCCACACCTTCGCCGGCTTCGATCAGATCATGAAATGGGAAGAGGCCTATATGGACGAGGCGGAACTGGAGAAATACCAGGATTCCGTGGGCTTCCAGCCGGGCAGCAAAACCTGAGCGCCGTGCATCCGGCGCGAACGCCGTTTTGAGTATAAGCGGGGCAAGTAACGACTAGCCCGTTGCGTGGTCCTGAGCCTTGTCGCCGCGCACCTGGGCGAGGGCCGCGTCGATGGTCGTCTCGAAGGCGACCAGGGGCGGCGTGATCTCGTGATTGGTCAAATCGCGGCGCACGCTCGCCGACACGCCGGTCAGGATCACGGCGACGCCCTGGCGCTGCGCCTTCTTGGCCAGGCCGTCGATGGTGTTGGCGGCCGTCGAATCCAGGAACGGCACGGCGGCCAGGTCGATGATCAGCGCCTTATGGGTGTCGGAAATGCGCTCCAGCACCGATCCGATGGAGGCCGCCGCCCCGAAAAAGAAGGCGCCGACGATGCGGTAGACGACGACGTCCGGGTCGGACGCGTCGTCCTCGTCGTAAGGTTTACGCCCGCCGTTGGCGTCGTCGGCCTTGTCCTCGGCGACGAAGGGCCGGTGGCTTTCCACCGCCGTGGTCTTGGACATGCGGTGGATGAACAGCACCGATCCCAGCGCGAAGCCGACGACGATGGCTTCCGTGAGGTCGCGGAAGATGGTCAGGCCGAGCGTCGCGAGCAGCACCAGGGCGTCGCCGCGCGACGCGCGGATCAGGGTCGCGAAGGCGTGCTTTTCGATCATCTTCCAGGCGACCACGGCCAGCACCCCGGCCAGACTGGCGAGCGGGATATAGGCCGCGAGCGGCGCCGCCACCAGAATGAAGCCCAGCAGAAACAGGGAATGCATGATCCCGGCGATGGGGCCGTGGGCGCCGGCGCGCACGTTGGTCGCCGTGCGGGCGATGGTGCCGGTCACGCAGATGCCGCCGAACAGCCCGGAGCCGACGTTGGCGATGCCCTGCGCCACCAGCTCGCAGTTGGAACGGTGACGCCGCCCGGTCATGCCGTCGGCGACCACCGCCGACAACAGGGATTCGATGGCGCCCAAAAGCGCGAAGGCGACCGCATTGGGCAGCACGGCCTGGACCTTGATCCAGGTCACCTCGGGCAGGGCCGGCAGCGGCACGCCCTGGGGGATGCCGCCGAAGCGGGTGCCGATGGTTTCCACCGGCAGGTTGAGAACGCCGGTTGCCAGGGCGGCCCCCGCGACCGCGATCAACATGCCGGGCCAGCGCGGCAAAAACCGCGACACCAAGGCGATGACCCCGACGGTCCCGGCGGACAGCGCCAGCGCCGCGCCGTTGACGGAGGGCAGCCCCCGCCACAGCACCGGCAGCTTGTCCAGCAACGGCCCCGGTTCGGGCACGGTCAGCGTCAGGCCCAACAGGTCGCGGACCTGGCTGGCGAAGATGATGACGGCGATCCCGGCCGTGAACCCCACGGTCACCGGATAGGGAATGAACTTGATATAGGTGCCGAGCCTGAGCACCCCCACGCCGGTCAAAATTACGCCCGCCAGGATGGTCGCCAGGATCAGGCCGTCCATGCCGTGCTGATGCACCGTGCCGGCGACCAGCACGATGAAGGCGCCGGCCGGGCCGCCGATCTGAAACCGGCTGCCGCCCAGCAGGGAGACGAAAAAACCGCCGATGATGGCGGTGTAAAGCCCCTGCGCCGGGGTCGCGCCCGAGGCGATGGCGATGGCCATGGACAACGGCAGGGCGACGATGGCGACGGTCAGGCCGGCGACCGCGTCGGCGCGCAGGTTGGCGAGGCTGTAACCTTCGCGCAGCACCGTCACCAGCTTGGGCGTGAACAGGTCGGCGGCGGAGGCGGGGGCCGCCGACCCGGCGGATTTCAGGGGCATGGAGATACGGCAATCTTCTGTGCAAAGGCGGGAAAGCACAGTTTTTTGAAGTAAAATACCCGGCGGGTCAAGAGGGCCTTAGAAACCGCGTCCGGCGTTGGCGGTGTAAAAGCTCCGCATCAGGTCGAAGGCGACGTTGCCGGCGGTGGCCAGGGCGTCAAGATCGTCCGCGTTGCGGATGTCGTGAAACCCGGGTTCATCCCGCAGGTCATCGACGGCAAAGGCCCGGTACCCCATGGACCAGTCGGGAAAGGCGCGGGCCGGGACGTCGCGGCTGAACAGGATGGAAAACGACGTGTTGCGGCCGTCTGCGAGGATGTTGTCGACCAATTGTCCGATGTCCGCCGGCGCGCCTTCGATGCACTGCATGAAGTGCCGATCAATATAAAACAGCAGCCCGGTCACCCCGTGCGCCTGGTTCAGGTCGCGGGCCTCGGCAAGGAGATCACGCAAATCCTTGGCGCTCATCTCGCGGGTGGCGCGGCTGTGGTACAGAACCTGCCGATACATTCGTCCGACCCCTCACGAACTGTCGTAAATTATCGTAACACCAAGCCAACCCTTGGCCAAATTCATCCCCATTCGAATCCGTCAGGAGGGGTTCGCGGGCGGAAACCAGGGGTTTGCCTTTTGTTGCACTGCAACATATACTCCGGCCCCTCTTGAACGGCGCGACCTGGCCAAGGAAGGGCAACGCGATGAACATGGACAAAATCCCGGTCGGTGAAAATCCGCCCTACGACGTCAACGTCATCATCGAAATCCCCATGGGGGGCAATCCGGTGAAGTACGAGCTGGATAAGGAATCGGGGGCGATGTATGTCGACCGCTTCCTGCATACGGCCATGTACTATCCGTCCAACTACGGCTTCATCCCCCATACCCTGTCAGACGACGGTGACCCGACGGACGCCATGGTCCTGGGTCAGGTGCCGGTGCAGCCGGGGGTCATCATCCGCTCGCGCCCGATCGGTGTGCTGATGATGGAGGATGAAGGCGGGCTGGACGAAAAGATCCTCTGCGTGCCCGTCGACGAGCTGCATCCTTACTACGGCAACGTCGGCAGCTACCGCGATCTGCGCCCGGTGATGCTCGACCAGATCGCCCATTTCTTCGAACATTACAAGGATCTGGAACGCGGCAAATGGGCCAAGATCAAGGGCTGGGGCGAAGCCGAACAGGCCATGGACCTGATCCGCGAAGCCATGGACCGGGCGGCCGCCAAGTCCAAGCCGTAATCCCCCTGCGATTCCCGGTCGCAATCAAGGCAATATAAAAAGAAGGCGGGCCCAAGGGCGCCGCCTTCAAGGAAGAAGCCGCTGATAATGCCCAGCGGCGGGGGGTGTGGCGGCGCGGAAGCGCGCATCCGGGTAACCGGATGCTAGGGGGCGGCCACGACAGGCCGGTGACCGGCCCGTGACGCCTCCGTGACTCCTTTATGGAAAGGGGATCAGCCGACGTTGGCCTGATGCGCCGTCAGCACCGCCATGGTTGCGATGTCGGACGCCGAGGCATCCATCTGCACCACCTGGGCGGGCTTGGCAAAGCCCAGCAGGATCGGCCCCAGCACCGTCGCCCCGCCGACCGCCGACAGCAGGCGGGCCGAAATGCGCGACGAATGCAGGCCCGGCATGACCAGCACGTTGGCCGGCCCGGACAGGCGGCAGAACGGATAATTGGCCATCAGGTCCGGGTTCAGCGCCACGCCGGCGCTCATTTCCCCATCGTATTCGAAGGCCACGTCGCGGCGGTCGAGCACGCCGACGGCGTCGCGCATGGTTTCCGCGTGGGGCAGGTCCGGGTTGCCGAAATTGGCGAAGGAGATCATGGCGACCCGCGGCTCATGCCCCATGGCCCGGGCGACCATCGCCCCCCCTTCGGCGAAATCGGCGAGCAGGTCCGGCGACGGCGCGACATTGACCGCCGTGTCGGTGATGAACAGCGCCCGGCCGTCCTTGGTCAGCACGATGGAGACGCCGAACACGGGTGCTCCGCCGCCGACCTCCAGCACCCGCGAGATGTCCTTCAAGGACACCATGTAATGGCGCGTCAGGCCGGTGACCATGCCGTCGGCGTCGCCCGCTTCGACCATGCAGGCGGCGAACACGTTGCGGTTGTTGTTGACCCGGCGCTGGGCGTCGCGGCGCAACGCCCCCCGGCGCTGTTCCTTGCGGTAGAGGGTTTCCGTATAGGCTTCGTTCTTGGCCGACAGCTTCGCGTTGGCGATCTCGATGCCGTCGGGGGCGGGCAGGCCCAGGTCGGCGATCTTGGCCTTGATGGCGTCCTCGCGGCCGACCAGGATCGGCGTGCCGTAGCCCTGGTTGAAGTACGAATAGGCGGCGCGGATGACTTTTTCCTCCTCGCCTTCGGCGAACACGATGCGCTTGGGGCTGGCCTTGACCTTGTCGAAGATCGCCTGCAGCGATCCCGCCGTGGGGTCCAGGCGCGCGGCCAGTTCGCCCGCATAGGCGTCCATGTCGGCGATCGGCTTTTGGGCGACGCCCGAGTCCATGGCCGCCTGGGCCACGGCCTTGGGCACGGCCCAGATCAGGCGCGGATCGAACGGCGTCGGGATCAGATAGTCGCGGCCGTAGGACAGGCGCGATCCTGAATAGGCGGCATCGACCTCGTCCGGCACGTCCTGGCGGGCCAGGTCGGCCAGCGCCTTGGCGGCGGCGATCTTCATCTCTTCGTTGATGGTGCTGGCGCGCACGTCCAAGGCCCCCCGGAAGATATAGGGGAAGCCCAAAACGTTGTTGATCTGGTTGGGATAGTCGGACCGGCCCGTGGCGATGATCGCGTCATCGCGCACTTCCCGCACCTCTTCCGGCCAGATTTCCGGCACCGGGTTGGCCATGGCGAAGATCAGGGGATTGGGCGCCATCGCCGCGATCATTTCCTTTTTCACCGTGTCGGGGCCGGACAGGCCGACGAACACGTCGGCCCCCTTCAGGGCGTCGGCCAGGGTGCGGGCGTCGGTCTTCACCGCATGCTTGGACTTCCACTGGTTCATACCCTCGGTGCGGCCCTCGAAGATCACGCCCTTGGAATCGCACAGCGTCACCTGGCCGGCCGGCAGACCCATGGATTGGAACAGCTCGACACAGGCGATGGAGGCGGCGCCCGCGCCGTTGACCACCATGTGCACGTCCTTGATGTCGCGCCCGGTCAGATGCAGGCCGTTGATCAGCCCGGCGGCGGTGATGATCGCCGTGCCGTGCTGGTCGTCGTGGAACACGGGAATGTCCAACAGTTCCTTCAGGCGCTGCTCGATGATGAAGCATTCGGGGGCCTTGATGTCTTCCAGGTTGATGCCGCCGAAGGCCTTGCCCAGATGGCGCACGCAGTTGACGAACTCGTCCACGTCTTCCGTATTGAGCTCAAGATCGATGCCGTCGATATCGGCGAAGCGCTTGAACAGGACCGCCTTGCCCTCCATCACCGGGGTTGCCGCGGCCGCCCCGATATTGCCGAGCCCCAGCACCGCCGTGCCGTTGGAAATGATGGCGACCTTGTTGCCGCGCGCCGTGTACTCGTAGCCCTTGGCCTCGTCCTTCTGGATTTCCAGGCAGGGGGCGGCGACGCCGGGCGAATAGGCCAGGGTCAGGTCGCGCTGGGTGGTCAGCGGCTTGGTCGCCGATATTTCCATCTTGCCCGGGCGGCCCCGCGCATGCATGCGCAGCGCGTCCTGGTACATCATGTCGTCGGCTTGTTTTTTCATGGTGATGGTGTCTCTTCCCAATTGGTCGTGCCGCCGCGTTCATCCGGCGTGCGTCGGGCCCTGACGCCGACCCCAGAGGAACGGCGGCCGAGGGCCGGTTCGGTTTCGTTTGGACGGTGGCGGCGGCCCAGGTCCGCCGCGGGTACCCAGAGTGCTCCTTGATGGTGTGATCTTCGTTTCGGTTTATGCGAAACTAAATTACATTTGCAAGACGAAATTTGAAAGTATCGTATTTATTTGATCCTGCAAAGCCAAGATTACCCGGTCGGTTTTCACCAGATTTCCACAAGCCGCCCCTGCCTTCCCTTGCCCCCGCCGGTGCCAAATGTGGTAGGCTCAGCCATCCTGGGCGCCGTAGTGAACACAATTAAATCAGGCGAGTTATGCCTCCCGACGACATCGCGCCTCTGTCCGACGACGACGATCTGACGCCAGCCGCAAGCGACAGCGGCGGCCAGGGCGCGTCTGCGTCCGGGGACGTCGCGGTGACCCCGATGATGGCCCAGTTTCTGGAGATCAAGGCGGCCCATCCGGGGGCCCTCCTGTTCTACCGCATGGGCGATTTCTACGAGATGTTCTTCGACGACGCGGTCAAGGCGTCGCAGACCCTGGACATCGCGCTGACCAAGCGGGGCAAGCATCTGGGCGACGACATTCCCATGTGCGGCGTGCCCGTGCATTCCCATGAAAGCTACCTGACCCGCCTGATCCGGGCCGGCCACAAGGTCGCCATCTGCGAGCAGGTGGAGGATCCGGCCGAAGCCAAGAAGCGGGGGTCGAAATCCGTCGTCAAACGCGCGGTGCAGCGCATCGTCACCCCCGGCACGATTACCGAGGACACGCTGCTGGACGCGCGGTCCCACAACTATCTTTGCGCCGTGGCCGCCGCGCAATCGGACTTGGGATTGGCCTGGATCGACATGTCGACGGGCGATTTCCTGACCCAGCCCGTGACGGCGGCCTCCCTGGGCGCGGCGCTGGCGCGCATCGATGCGGGCGAATTGCTCTGCGCCGACCGGATCCTGGAAACCCCTGATCTGTTTGAGACCTTCGCCGATTGGAAAGACCGCCTGACGCCCCTGCCCGCCGCCCGCTTCGACAGCGCCAATGGCGAAAAGCGCCTGAAGGATCTGTTCCATGTCGGCACGCTGGCGGGCTTCGGCGCGTTCTCCCGGGCCGAGCTGGCCGCCGCGGGGGCGCTCGTCGACTATGTGGAGCTGACCCAGAAGGGCAAGGTGCCGCGTCTGGCGCCGCCGCGCCAACTCTCCGCCGGTGCCGTCATGGGCATCGACGCCGCGACCCGGCGCAATCTGGAACTGACCCGCACCATGACCGGCGAACGGCGGGGATCGCTGCTCGACGTCATCGACCGCACCATGACGGGGGCGGGGGC
>CAXAVJ010000046.1:0-26519 GCA_963972065.1 uncultured Rhodospirillaceae bacterium | reverse complement strand
CGGCAGGTCGCGATGACGGTCCAGCCGTCGGCCCCGTACTGGCGCGCCATTTCCAGGCCGATCCCCCGGTTGGCGCCGGTGATGAAGACTGTCGGCATGGTTACCTCCCCGTCGGCTGTGTTCAGGTGATGCGTTCGATGGCCACGGCCGTGGCCTCGCCACCGCCGATGCACAAGGACGCGACTCCCTTGCGCAGGCCGTATTTTTCCAGCGCCGCCAGCAAGGTCACCATGATCCTGGCCCCGGACGCCCCGATGGGATGACCCAGGGCGCAGGCGCCGCCGTGCACGTTGACCTTGTCATGGGGCAGGTCCAGGTCGCGCATGGCCGCCATGGTCACGACGGCAAAGGCTTCATTGATTTCGAACAGATCGACATCCTTGAGATCCCAGCCGATCTTGTCGGCAAGCTTTTGCATGGCGCCGACCGGGGCCGTGGTGAACCAGCAAGGTTCATGGGCATGGCTGGCATGGCCGTGGATGACGGCCAGCGGCGTCAACCCGCGCTTTTCGGCTTCAGACCGGCGCATCAGAACCAGTGCCGCCGCCCCGTCGGAAATGGACGACGAATTGGCCGGCGTCACCGTGCCGTCCTTGGCGAAGGCCGGTTTCAGGGCGCGGATCTTTTCCGGGGCGGCCTTTAGGGGCTGTTCGTCCCGTTCGACCGTGACCTCACCCTTGCGGGTCTTGACCGTGACGGGCGTGACTTCGGGGTCGAAGGTACCGTCTTCGATCGCCGTCTTGGCGCGGGCCAGGGACGTCAGGGCGAAATCGTCCTGGGCGTCCCGGGTGAACTGGTAATGGGTCGCCGTGTCCTCGGCGAATGTGCCCATGAGGCGGCCCTTGTCGTAGGCGTCTTCCAGCCCGTCCAGGAACATGTGGTCGAGCACGGCGCCATGGCCCATGCGGTAGCCGCCCCGCGCCTTGTCCAGCAGGTAGGGCGCGTTGGACATGCTTTCCATGCCACCGGCGACCATCACCGCCCCGGCGCCCGCGAGAATGCCGTCGTGGGCCAGCATGGCGGCCTTCATGCCCGATCCGCACATCTTGTTCAGCGTGGTGGCCGGCACGGCGACCGGCAGGCCCGCGCCGAGGGCCGCCTGGCGCGCCGGGGCCTGGCCCAGGCCGGCCGGCAGCACGATGCCCATATAGACCTCGTCGACGGCCTCGGGCGCGATGCCGGCGCGCGTCAGCGCCGCCTTGATCGCCGCCGCGCCCAGGTCCGGCGCACGGGCACCCGACAGGTCGCCCTGGAACCCGCCCATGGGCGTGCGCGCGGCACCGGCGATGACGATCGGGTCCTCATGCATTGGATTCACTCCCCTCTTTTACAGCTTGAGAAGATGCGCGAAATTATACCCCGCCATGGCCAGGCCAATCCATTCCGCGATCAACCAGCCACGCATCAGACGGGTCCAGACAGGGTTTTCAACATTGGGCGCACAACGCCACAGACTGACTGTCATCCAGATCAGATAAGGCACCGCCACCGCCGCGCCAAGGGCCATGCCGGTGATCCCACCGACGTAACCGCCCTGGGTATCCTGAGGCGCGAACACCAAGCCGAGCTGCAGACCGATGAAGATCATGGCAAGGACACAGGCAAGAACGACGCCCGTGCCGAACATGCCGTAAGCCCAGAACACGATCCACAGCCTCTCGCGGCCGTGCCAACAGCGGGAAAGGATCGGCTCCGGCGGCTCGTTGCCGGGCATTCCGCCGCTGCCGTGCAGGTTGATGTAAACGGGGGTCTGATCGTTGATCATCGCGACAGCGCCACGAATGCGGAGGCCATGTTGGCGATCACCAACAAGGCCACCATGCCGCGCGCCGTGGTCGGCCAAATACCCGGCGTTTCATGGTCGACGGCCCGCCACACGCCAATGCACCACCACACGAAGGACGCCATCAGGATCCATTCACATAGCCGGAGCAAACCATCGAGAACGTAAAGTTCGCCCGCGAAATAAGGCGACTGTGGCACCCGGAACAGGTTGACCACCCCACGTTCGAGCGCAAAGCCGATAAACCACACGGCACCGCCGCCCCAGAACATGCGCGTCAGGGGGATCTTGCCCTTCCAGCCGTCGATGCACCAACGGGCCATGAATTGAGCCACGCCTTCCCGTTTCTGTTCATTCATCGGATCATTCATCGGACGCCCCTATCCAACCACGTCGGCGCGGCCCTGGACGCGCATCAAGGTCTGCTGCAGGGCGGCGCAGGGCAGCGCCTGGCCGTTCTTGACCACCATGACTTCGGCGCGGCTGACGGTCAGGGTCTTGCCCGGCCGCACCACATAGCCGCGGGCGATCAGTTCATCCCCGTCGGCGGGCGCCATCAGGTTCAGCTTGTATTCCACGGTCAGCACGCCGTCACCGGGCCCCATCAGGCTGAAAGCGGCGAACCCGCCGGCGCTGTCGGCGATGGTGCCGACGACACCGCCGTGGAAAAACCCGTGCTGCTGTGACACGGCGTCCGAATAGGGCAATTCAATCTCGCAATAGCCGGGCCGAACTTCGCCCAAACGGGCACCGATATGGCCCATGATGCCCTGCTTGTCGAAACTGTCACGCACGCGTTGGGCAAAGGCGTCGTCAAAGGGCTGGAAGTCGGTGGTCATGATGTCCATTGGGTTGCGGCAGCGTATCGCCGCCAGGGGGCCGCGCCCCCATTATCATCATCGAACGCGCCCCCGCCAGACCAATCGATAGCTAGGTCCCGACCCGCAGCGGGCTGACCAGCCCGCGCAGGGTGGCGATCATGCTGAGCGGCACGATTTTGCCGGTCGCCGGGTTTTCCGCCGTCGGCTCGCCCGCGATGTTCATTTCGATATTCACGATATCGGATTCAACGGTGATCCAATGGGTGTTGCGGGTGATCGTGGGATCGGCCCAGACCTCATAGCGCGTTTCGTCGACGCCCAGACCGGCCAAGCCCAAGGCGACCGCCACGTTGACGTTGGCGGGGAATTTGTCGGCGGCGTCGCGGACCGAGCCCTCGAACAGCTTTTTCGGGGCGTTCAGCCCCATCAGGTTGATGCCCTGCTCCTGCACCCAGCGGGCCTTCTGAAACCCGGCAGGGGGCTTGTGGGTGCGCATGACGACCGATCGCAGGTTGCCTTCGGCGGCGGCGCGCACCGTGTCCAGGCCGACCAGGGCGCCCGTCGGCACGACGATGGTGGCGCCGGTTTCGCGGGCCCGGTCGACCAGGTCCATGTGATGGAGAAGCTGGCTGACCGAAAGCGGCACCAGGATGCGGCCCTGTTCCACGGCCGGACCGCAGACGTCGAGAAAGTGTTCCGGCGGCGCGCATTCGACGATCACGTCGGCGACGGCGGCCAGCTCGGCCAGTTCCATCACCGGGGGCGGCGTCTTCAGATGGGCCAGGCGGCCGGCCGCCCGTTCCTTGTCGCCGGCCGACACGGCGACCAGTTGCAGGCCCGGCTCTTCGCCGGAATCAAGCCATTCCACCACCGGCAGACCGACGGCGCCCAGGCCGCCCATGGCGACCCGCAGGGGGGTATTCTTGGTATTTTGCAATGATGTATCCTCCGCTCCCTTCCATCTCACAGGGGCGGCCCAAAATCAATCTTGGTCACAAGGGATGGCGGGATCAGCCGGCGGCCTTGGTGCGGACCGACGCCCGTTGGGCCAGAAGGTCCTGCGATTGGGCTTCCAGGCGGTCCAGTTCGGCCAGGGTCTCGGCGATGTCTTCCTGCTGGATACGCAGCTGTTCGCGCCGCAACTGAAGCTTGTCGATGAACAGCTTGAGTTGCGACACCTCGCTGGGGTCGACGTCGTAAAGGTCGATCATTTCGCGAATCTCGTCGAGCGAAAAGCCCAGCCGCTTACCGCGCATGATCAGACGCAGGCGCACATGGTCGCGGGAACCGTAGACGCGGCGCTGACCGTCGCGCGCCGGGGTCAACAGGCCCTTGTCCTCGTAGAACCGGATCGCGCGGGTGGTGATCCCGAACTCGCGGGCCAGTTCGGCGATGCCGAAGGTCGATTGTGTCTGGTCCAATGCCATGGCCGGACTGTAGCTAACGTTTACGTTAACGTAAAGTTCGCCGTAACGCCGCAAGCCGCCCTCCCCCGCCCCGGCCGGCGCAGCCCCTAGAGCAGGAACAGCGCCGCCAGACCCAGAAAGGCGAAGAAACCGACCACGTCCGTGACCGTGGTCAGGAACACCGACGATGCAATGGCCGGATCGATCCCGAAACGGTCGAGAACGAGTGGAATCGCGGCCCCGGCCAGGCCCGCGACGACCATGTTGATGATCATGGCCAGGCCGATGATCAGGCCGATCTGCGGTTGTCCGAACCAGAACCAGGCGATGGCGCCCGTGATGACGGCGAACAGCACGCCGTTGATGGTGCCGACCAGCACTTCCTTGCCGATCACCCGATACGCATTCGTCGCGGTCAGTTCGCGCATGGCCATGGCGCGCACGGCCACGGTCAGGGTCTGCGTGCCGGCGTTGCCGCCCATGGAGGCGACGATGGGCATGAGAATGGCCAGGGCCACGATCTGCTCCAGCGTCGTCGCGAACAGGCCGATCACCAGAGACGCCAGGATCGCCGTGAACAGATTGACCAGCAGCCAGCGGAACCGCGCCTTGGTGGTGTCGATGGCGGCGTCGTACAAATCGTCCTCGCCGACCCCGGCCAGCGCCAGCATGTCTTCCTCGTGTTCCTCGTGAATGACGTCGACGACGTCATCGATGGTGATGGCGCCGACCAGGCGCTGGGCCTCGTCGACCACCGGCGCGGATACCAGGTCGCGCTGGCGGAACAGAAAGGCGACGTCTTCCTGGTCCATGTTGACGGAAATCAGCTTGAGCTCCGTCTCCATGATGTCCGAGACCTTCACGGGCCGTTTGGAGCGCAGCAGGTGGCTCAGGTGGATCGAGCCGACGGGTTTGTGCGTCGGGTCGACGACGAAGATGTCGTAGAACGAATCCGGCAGGATGTCGTCGTCGCCTTCGGCCGCTTGGCGCATGAAATCAATGGTCTGGCCCACGGTCCAATGGGTCGGCACCGTGACGATTTCCCGCTGCATCAGGCGGCCGGCGGATTCCTCAGGGTAGGACAGGCTTTGTTCGATCAGCCGCCGGTCCGGCGCCGGCATGGCGTCCAGCACCTTCTGCTGCTCGGGGCCCTCCATCTGGTGGACGATTTCGACCGCGTCGTCGGAATTCAGTTCCTGGACGTGGGCGGCGATCTGCTCCGGGGCCATGGCCTCGAAGATTTCCTCGCGCACCGACTCGTCCAGTTCGGCCAGCACGTCGGGCGCCATCTCCGGGCCGATCTCGGTGATCAGCTGTTCGCGGCGGTCCGCACTCAGGCGTTCGACGATGTCGGCGACGTCGGCGTAATGCAGGCCGTCGACCAGTTCCTTGAGACCCGCGGTATCGCCCGTGTCCAGCGCCGTGATGACCGCCGCGTCGACATCGTCATGGGCGGGCTCAAGGCTTTCCTCCGGCTTGGCGGCGGGATCCACCTCAAGCGTGTCGTCCGGGCGCTCGCTCATGGCACGGGTCTCCGATCCAGGGTTCAAGGCTGCCGCAGATGGCGTGTGATTGCGGGCCGTCCGCACAGGGCCCGCGTGGAACCGACAATAGCCCGAATAGGTTACAATTTCGCCCGGAAAAGCAAAAAACCCGGGCCAAGGCCCGGGTTTTTTCATGCAAATACAAGGTTTGGTGCGGTCGAGAAGACTCGAACTTCCACGGGATCTCTCCCACAGCGACCTCAACGCTGCGCGTCTACCAATTCCGCCACGACCGCATTTTTCCTTGCCGCAAGCACGTCACCTGCGAAATACATGGCGGCAGATAGCAAATCGGCGCACCCATATCAAGCGGAAGCGCGACCACGGCGGAGCAAATAGGAAATTGATGACGGACCAAGGCGTCGAATGGCGGATATCGGACACGCCCGTGGCCTATGACGCGGCCGTGGCCGTGATGGAGGATCGCGTGGCCGCGATCCGCGCCGGCACCGCGCCGGAAATGGTCTGGCTGCTGGAGCATCCACCGCTCTACACCGCCGGGACCAGCGCCGATCCGGCGGAGCTGACGGACCCGGACCGCTTTCCCGTCCACAAGACCGGGCGCGGCGGGCGCTACACCTACCACGGCCCCGGACAGCGGGTCGGCTATGTGATGCTCGACCTGAAGCGGCGCGGCGAGGATGTGCGCGCCTTCGTCTGCGACCTGGAAAATTGGATCATCCAGGCCCTCGCCCGCTTCAACGTCATCGGCGAACGGCGCGACGGCCGGGTCGGCATCTGGGTTTCCCGGGGGGCGCCGGGATCGAAGCTGTACCGCGAAGACAAGATTGCCGCCATCGGCGTGCGCCTGCGCAAATGGGTGACCTTCCACGGGGTGTCGCTGAACATCGAGCCGGACCTGTCCCATTTCGACGGCATCGTGCCTTGCGGGATCGCGGAACACGGCGTGACGTCCCTGGTCGATCTCGGCATCACCGCATCGACGCCCGAGGTCGACGTGGTCCTGCGCCAGACCTTCGAAGATGTATTCGGCAATCCTCAAGGCTAAGGGGCGGAATTTGCAGGACATCCCTGATAGAGCCGCCGTCGAGGCGGCCGGGCTCGACCTTCTCGACCGCCACATGGCGGCGCTGAACGCCTACGACGCCCAGGCCATGGCGGCCCTGATGCACTTTCCCCACCCACGCCTGGCCGAAGGCAAGGTCACCATCTATGACGGCCCCGACAGCAATCCCATGGACCTGTTCGACCGCCTGAAGGCCCAGGACAACTGGCACCACAGCGAATGGAACGAACGCGAACTGATCCAGTTCAACGCCGACAAGGCCCATTGGCGGCTGGTCTACACCCGCTTCCGCGCCGACGGCAGCGTCATCGGCATCTACGATTCCCTCTACATCCTGACCCGCCTGAACGGCCGCTGGGGCATTCAGGCGCGGTCCAGCTTCGGGCCCTGACGGCGCCGCCTACTCGAATTCCATCTGCACGAACACACGCCCGGCGTTGCGGGTCGCCAGTTGCTTGAAGGTGTCCAAATGGGCATAGGGCGACTGGTCCACGTAATAGGCGCCTTTCAGGTCGCCGCCGCCCTCCAGATGTTCGCGGATCTTGCCGCGCAGATAGACCAGATAGTCACGGGTATAGCGCCGCACCTGGGCCATGTTGGTGGGATGGCCGTGGCCGGGGATAACGTAGGTCGCCTTCAGCGCCTCGAACGGCCCTGCCCAGGTTTCGACCCAGCCCTTGGTGTCCGTATCGTCGAAGATCGGCGGCATGCGTTCGTGGAACGCCATGTCGCCAGCGATGACAAGGGATTGCTTGGGCAGCCAGACCTGGGTGTCGCCGGGGCTGTGGGCCGGGCCCAGGTGCAGGACCTCGATACGAAACGCGCCCATCTTGATTTCGCGCTTGTCGGTGAAGGTTTCCGTCGGCCCGACAATCCGCGTGCCCTCGGCCCGCTCCTTCAAAACGCGCTGGGCCGAGGCCAGGATCTGCGCCCCCCGGGCCGCGAATTCCTTGGCCGCGTCCTGATGCGCCAGGATCGGCACCTTCTGCTCGGCCCAGTATGAATTGCCGAGCATGGCATGGCCCTGGCCGTTTTCATTGATGACCAGCTTGACCGGCTGCGGGGTGATACGCTTGATCTCGTCGTGCAACGCCTTGGCCAGCAAATAGGCCCCGCCGCCGTTGATCACCACGACACCGTCGCCGGTGACGATGAAGCTGAGGTTGTTGTTATGCCCCCAGTTTTCGTAAGTCGGCGGCGCCGTCGCGCCGATCGCCGACCACACATGAGGGATGACCTCGACCGGCTTGGCGTAAAGGGCGGAGGCCGGATACTGGTCGGCGATGGCTTCGCTGGCCCGTGCGTCGTCGGCAGCGGCGACGCCGAGAATGACGCAGATCAATGCGAATAAACGTTTCATGTGGGAGTCCTGTCGTCGTTGCAGGGTGGTGACCCGGTTGGGGATTGCTCAACTATGCGATAACAGTTACAAAAAGTCGAATATGAGATTTCGCGCGGATGCATCTTCGCCCGCCCGCGCCCCAAATGGGAGGATCACCACCATGAAACAGCTGCATGCCGCCCTCGCCGCCGCCGCTTTTGCCGTCACGGCCCTTGCCGCCCCGCCCGCACAGGCGGAGGGCGAAATCATCAAGGTTCGCATCATGTCGTCGGACCTGGCGGCCACGATTGCCCAGGGCGCCGTCCACACCTGCCGGGAAAAGGGATATCAGGCCGCGGCTGTTGTGCTTGACCGGGCCGGCAACATGATCGCCGCCCAGCGCGATACCCTGGCCAGCCGCCATACCCTGGAAATCGCCGAACGCAAGGCCGGGCTGGTCGTCATGTCCGGCGTGGATTCCGGTGACATGCGCAAAAACCGCGACGACATCCGACCCGAATTGAACCAGATGCAGGGCATCATCGTGATGGACGGCGGGGTGCAGATTCGCGTTGCCGGATCCCTCGTGGGTGCTGTCGGCGTGTCCGGCGCACCGGGCGGCGACATCGACGCGGAATGCGCGCGCGGCGGCATCGACAAGGTGCGCGATATCCTCGACTTCGCGGATTGAGCGCTTGTCACGGCAGCTAAAATGACAAAAACCTGACAAAAAATTGCGTTTTATCGTATACAATTTTGTGTCAGATGAAATTAAAAAACGGCCCTAATATACTGTTTTATATAATTATTTTAATTCCCCCGTTCGGTCTTATTTTTAAAGTATGACTAACGGCCAGATTTCTCCGCTTAAATATACCGTGTATTGCCGACCATTGCCGCGGACCGGGCCGGTCCGCGCGGCATCGCGTATGAAGGAGAGTCCGCACCATGTCTTTGTTTCTGTCGTTCATGAACAACACGAAGATCCAAACCAAGATCTTCATCGGCTTCGGGATCGTCCTGGCCCTGTTGCTGGTCATCAGCGCAACCGGCGGCGTCAGCCTGCAGAGCGGCGAAAGCAACTTCACCCAGTACCGTGAGCAGGCCGCCCTGTCGAACCGGGCCGCCATGGTGCAGGCCACCTTGCAGAAGGCTCAACTGGCGGTCGGTGATTACATCACCCAATCGTCGGAGGACGCCATCGCGGAATTCGAGGATCGTATTTCCGAGACCATGAACTTGATCGAGACTCTGGACAGCCAGATTACCGACCCCAAGCGCAAGAAGACGATCACCAACGCCATCGAAAACCTGGGCACCTACCGGTCCGCGTTCGATCAGGTCACGTCCCTGCAGACCAAGCGGAACTCCATCGCCCAAAGCCGGATGGACGTCATCGGCCCGGATATGGAAGGCAAACTGACCGCCCTCATGCAGAAGTCCTATGACGAGACGGACGTGTCCGCCGCCTACCACGCGGCGAAGACCCAACGCTCGCTGCTGCTCATGCGCCTTTACGCGAACAAGTTCATCACGACCAACCAGCTCGACGATTTCGACAAGGCCATGGAAGCCGCCGCCGTGATGAAGGAAAACATCGCCGAACTGCAGAGCGAACTGTTCGACGAGGACCGCAAGGCCACCACCGCCGAGATCGCCACGATGCAGGAACAGTACGAAGCCGCGCTTACGGAAGTAAGCGAGATCATGGCCCAGCGCGACGAGGTCGTGCTCGGTACCATCGGCTTTGTCGGCCCCAATATCGCGGCCTTGATGAACGACCTGCGAAACGATCTGAAGACCGTTCAGGAAACCCTCGGGCCGGCCACCAGCAAGGCCATGAAGACGGCGATGATCGTGACCCTGGTGGTCGCCGGGGTCAGCGTCCTGCTGGGCGTTCTGGCGGCCCTGTTGATCGGCAAAGGCATCGCCCGGCCCGTGACCGCCCTGACGGCCGCCATGACGGCGCTGGCCGGCGGTGACAAGACCGTCGACATTCCCAGCCAGGAAAACGGCGACGAAGTCGGCGACATGGCGCGCGCCGTTCTGGTGTTCAAGGAAAGCATGATCAAGGCCGACGACCTTGCCGCCCGCGAACGGGAGGCCCAGAAACGGCGCGAGGAACGGGGCCGCCAGATCGAGGCCTTGACCGGATCGTTCGATTCCGACGTCTCGGCACTGCTGCAATCCCTAAGCACATCGGCGGCCGAGATGACCTCAACGGCGTCAACCATGTCCAAGATCGCCGACGGCACCAACGAACGAGCGGCCACGGTCGCCGGGGCTGCCGAACAGGCTTCGGCCAACGTGCAGACCGTCGCCACGGCGACAGAGGAGCTGTCCAGTTCGATCCAGGAAATCTCCCGGCAAGTCGCCCAATCGTCCAACGTCGCCGAACGGGCGGTCAACGAGGCCAACCACACGGACGCGCAGATCCAGGGCTTGGCCCGCGCCGCCCACCGTATCGGCGAGGTCGTCAACCTGATCACCGACATCGCCGAGCAGACCAACTTGTTGGCGCTGAACGCCACCATCGAAGCGGCCCGCGCCGGCGACGCCGGCAAGGGCTTCGCCGTGGTTGCCAGCGAGGTCAAGAATCTGGCCAACCAGACCGCCAAGGCAACCGACGAGATCAGCCAGCAGATTGCCGATATCCAGGCGGAAACCAACGATGCCGTGCGGGCGATCAAATCGATCACCTCGACCATCAACGAGATGAGCGAAATCTCCAGCACCATCGCGTCGGCCGTCGAGGAACAGGGGGCGGCGACCAGCGAGATCGCGCGGAACGTGGAACAGGCCTCGACCGGCACCCAGGAAGTCACCTCCAACATCATCGAGGTGACCCATTCGGCGGGTGAAACAGGCACGGCCGCGACCCAGGTCACCAGCGTCGCCAGTTCCCTGAACACCCAGGCCGATCACCTGAAGCAGCAGGTCGAGAAGTTCCTGGAAGGGGTGCGGGCGGCCTAGACCGTCGGCCGGGCGTCGAACCCGGCCATGCCGGGGGCGGCCGCGGGCGTGTGGGCAACACTGTCCACCCGCGCCGCCGGCGGCCCTTCGTGGCATTGGTCGATCATCCGGTGGACGGCATCCGCATCGCCCGAGAACACGGCCTCGACCGTGCCGTCGCGGCGGTTGCGGACCCAGCCGGTCAAGCCCAGTGCCTGCGCCTGCTCACAGGTCCAACCACGGAACCACACGCCCTGGACCCGGCCGGAAATGACGACATGAACGGTTTCGGACATGGTGCCCCTCGCAACGCCTGACGATTAACTAATTTTTGCCCATCCTGTGCAATGCTTGGCCATCACTGCCGTCCAACGCAATCGATCAGATGGGAAATGCATCCGAATGTCCGGAAAATTGAGCCGCAGCAAATTCGACATGCCGGTCAACATGGCGGAAACGATCATGACGTTTCTGCAGCAAAATCCGATGTCCATGTTCAAGCTCACTGAAATCCGTGACGCCTATACGCTGATGCGCTTGGAGAACCTGGACAAGGAAGCCATTGAGGTCTCCGCCGAAGTCGATCCCGGAGGGATCAAAGGCGTGATCGACTACAATCTCAAAATGCTCAAGACCATGAGGGATCACGCCCATTCATTAAAGCGGCCGGACCTCCTGATCCACGTCCTGAAGAGCATCTACTACATCTCATTGAACCGAACCGATTTGAAGGTGCTCTGCGTCGGCCCGCGCACCGAAGCAGAGTTCTTCACCTTCATGGCCGAAGGTTTCCGTCCTGAAAACCTTACCGGTCTGGACCTGATGTCCTATTCAGAATTTGTCGATGTCGGTGACATGCACAACATGCCCTACAAGGACAACACCTTCGATATTGTGTTTATCGGCTGGACCCTGACCTACAGCAAGGATCTGCAACGTGTCGCCGACGAATGCGTCCGTGTGGCCAAGCCGGGCGGATACGTCGCGCTAGGTGTGGAATCCGTCGGCAACGGCAAGAAAAGCAGCGTGGTCGGCCATACTCTTTCGGATGCGATCAATCTCATATCCACCGATCAGGTCGTCGACTTGTTCGGTGACCACGTGCACGCCGTGCCGTTTCGTCACGACGTGCACCGGTCACTGCGCGATTCCATCGATATGATCATGGTCATCATCGAACTGAAATGATGGAAAAGGCGGCTATTCGAATTCCATGATGATCTGATCAACCATCAGGCTGTCGCCCGGCGCCGCTTTGATCTCCTTGACCACGGCGTCCTTTTCGGCGCGCATGACGTTTTCCATCTTCATGGCTTCGAGAACACAAAGTTCCTCGCCGGCCTTGACCTCCTGCCCGACCGCAACGGCAAGCGAGACCAGCAGACCCGGCATCGGCGACATCAGGAACTTCGACGTATCGGGCGGCTGCTTTTCCGGGATATGCCGGTACAATTCGGCCGTGCCGGGGCTCAGCACCAGGGCCCGCGATTCCGTCCCCGCATGGATGATGCGGTAGGCGATATCGGCACGCCCGACCTGGACGCTCTGCGGTTTGCCGTCCAGCGTCAGTTCCATCAAGGTGTCGCCAAGGCACCAATCCGTCCGCAATTCCAAGCTCTTGCCGCCATAGGTGACATCGTAGCCGCCGTCCGCGGGATCGACGCTGACCGGGTGCGGATCGCGGCCCAGCACGACCACCCAGTCGGCGGAAACGGCACGGGAATGGCCCTCGACCTGGCCGCTGATATCGGCGGCGCGGTCCTGATAGGCGCGGTGCATGGCGGCGGCCACCGCGACGCTCAGGGTCGGGTCGTCCTGCACGGCGTCCTTGGGGTTAAAGCCGTCGGGATATTCCTCGGCGATGAAGTTGGTGGAGAACTCGCCCGAGCGCACCCGCTCATGCGCCATCAGGGCCGACAGGAAGGCGATGTTGTTGGCGATGCCGGTGACCTGGAAGCGGTCCAGGGCCCGCGCCATCTCGTCCATGGCGGCGTTCCGGTCCTTGCCGTAGGTTACCAGCTTGGCGACCATGGGGTCGTAGAACATGGAAATCTCGCCGCCTTCGAACACGCCGGTGTCGACGCGCACGGTTTCCGTCTCGGCCGGCGGACGGTAACGCACGAGACGCCCCGTCGACGGCAGGAAGTTGCGGAACGGATCCTCGGCATAGATGCGGGCCTCGACGGACCAACCATTCAGCGGCACGTCTTTCTGGGCGAACGGCAGTTTTTCCCCCGCCGCGACGCGGATCATCAGTTCGACCAGATCCAGGCCGGTGATGAATTCGGTCACCGGGTGTTCGACCTGCAGCCGCGTGTTCATTTCCAGGAAGAAGAAATTCTTGTCCTTGTCGACGATGAATTCCACGGTCCCGGCGGAGCAGTAATCCACCGCCTGGGCCAGGGCCACGGCCTGTTCGCCCATGGCCTTGCGGGTCTTGGCGTCGAGGAACGGTGACGGCGCTTCCTCCAGCACCTTCTGGTGGCGGCGCTGGATGGAACATTCGCGCTCGTTCAGATAGACGCAGTTACCGTGCTTGTCGGCCAGAACCTGAATTTCGATGTGGCGGGGCTGGACGATGTATTTCTCGACGAACACCCGGTCATCGCCAAAGCTGGACGCGGCCTCGGACCGCGCACGTTGCAGGCCGTCGCGGCATTCTTCGTCGTTATGCGCGATGCGCATGCCCTTCCCGCCGCCGCCGGCGGACGCCTTCAGCATCACCGGATAGCCGATCTTGTTGGCGATCTCGACCGCCATGTCGGGGTCGGCGACTGCTTCCGTATGGCCGGGAACGACGCTGACCTTGGCCTTTTCCGCCAGTTTCTTGGATTCGATCTTGTCGCCCATGGCGTTGATCGCACCCACGGGCGGGCCGATGAAGGCGACCCCCTTCTTGGCCAGGGCTTCGGCGAACTTGGCGTTTTCCGAGAGAAACCCGTATCCCGGATGAACCGCGTCGGCGCCCGTCTGCTCGATGGCGGCCAGAATTTTGTCGATCACCAAGTAGCTGTCCGACGACGGCGAGGCGCCGATATGCACGGCCTCGTCGGCCATGTCGGCATGCAGGGCCAGCTTGTCCGCGTCGGAATAGACGGCGACGGTCTTGATCCCCATCTTCTTCGCTGTTTTCATGACGCGGCAGGCGATTTCGCCCCGGTTGGCGATCAGGATTTTCTTGAACATTATTCGGCCGGCCTTGTTTGTTATTTCCGTGTTTGAACCTGCGACGGCTCGTCCTTCTGGCCTGAAACGGCCAATCCAACCCCGCCATTGGTGTAACCGAATTCACACGCTATTGCAGCGCAAAATTCGGCTCCCCGCGTTGATTCTACTAGTAGAATCGGCCGTTCCGGACCTGTTCTCTGGTTGCGACGCCTAGTTCTTCCGGGTCAAGCCATCGAACAGCCCCATCACCCAGGCCGCGTGCAGCGCCAGCGGCGCGCCCCAGGCAACCATGGGATAGATGAACCACAACTGGCCCGGCGTCTTGAGGTAGTTCAAGGCGGCGCAGCCGATGATGGCGGTAAAGTATATCATCAAATGCAGGGCAAAGCCCCGGAGGCGAGAGCGGATGCGCGCGTCATCGCCGTCAGCGGCGGGGTCGTGATCGTTCATGGCGTGTCCTTCGTCTAGCCCTTAATCTAGGCCCGCGCCGCCGCCACTGCCAACACAGGAAGCCCTGATGACCGCAGATTCCAGCCCACCCCCCGGCCCAAAAGGCGCCCGACCCACCGCGTCACTCGTTGGATTGCTTGCGGGACCGGCACTGTGTTTGGCCTTGGCCGCCCTGCCAGCGCCCGAAGGGCTGGGCCGGGAGGCCTGGCTCACCGCCGGCGTCGCGATCTGGATGGCCGTTTGGTGGCTGACCCAGGCCGTGCCTCTGGCCGTCACCGCCTTGCTGCCGGCCCTGCTGTTTCCCATGCTGGGCATCGCCAAGGCCGCCGATGCGGCCCATCCTTATGCCCATCCCCTGGTGTTCCTGTTTCTCGGCGGCTTCGTCATCGCGCTGACCATCGAACGCTGGAACCTGCACCGCCGCGTCGCCATCGCAATCGTCACCGTCGCGGGCGTCCGCCCGGACCGCCTGATCGGCGGCTTCATGCTGGCCACGGCGGGGCTCAGCATGTGGGTATCCAACACGGCGACGACCCTGATGATGGTGCCGATCGGGCTCAGCGTCGTCGCCTTCATCGAAGGACACCGCCAGAACGGTGCGCCGCCCACGCCCGCGCAGGACCGTTTCGCCCGCGGCTTGTTGCTCGCCATCGCCTATGCCGCCAGCATCGGTGGCACGGCAACCCTGATCGGTACGCCGCCCAATGCCTTTCTTGCGGGATACCTGGCCCAGAACCATGGGGTAGACCTCGGCTTCGCGCGCTGGATGCTGCTCGGCATCCCCCTGGCAACCGTCATGCTGCTGGCGGCCTGGCTGCTGCTGACCCGCGTCCTCTACCCGGGGAACGGCCTGGACCTGGCCCGCGTCGCCGCCGGTATCGCGGCCGAGAAGGCGCGCCTCGCCCCGCCCACGCGCGGTGAGGCGCTGACCGCCCTGCTGTTCGCCACCGTGGCCTTGGCTTGGGTGTTCCAGCCCCTGATCGATACCCTCATCCCGATCAGCGACACCGCCATCGCCCTGACCGGCGCCGTCGCCGCCTTCGCCATTCCCGTTAACCTGAAGAAGCGCGAATTCCTGATGGATTGGGATCACGCCATCCACCTGCCCTGGGGGATTTTGATTCTGCTGGGCGGCGGGTTTTCCCTGGCCGAGGCCATTCAGACGACGGGTCTCGCGGCCTCGCTGGGCAATCTTGTCGCCGGGGGCGACCACCTGCCGCTGATCCTGCTGCTGTTGGCGATCACCGGGCTGGTCGTGTTCCTGACCGAGATTACCTCGAACACGGCGACCGCCGCCGTGTTCATCCCGGTGGCCGCGGCCCTTGCCATCAGCATGGGGTTCGACGCCGTGACCTTCGCCGTGCCCGTGGCCTTGGCCGCAAGCTGCGCCTTCATGATGCCCGTGGCGACCCCGCCCAACGCCATCGTGTTCGCCGCCGGGCGGCTCGACGTCATGCACATGTGCGCGGCCGGAATCTTCCTGAACCTGATCGCCACGGTGATGATCGCCGGGGCGGCGCTGGTTCTCGTTCCAATCGTCTTCGGCTAGGAACCGCAGGCCCGCCTTGAACGGCCCACCGCTGCTCCCGTACTCTTCACGGGTCCATACAACCAAGAAACGGAAACATTCATGACCCGCCCCGCCTCGAACAGAATAGTCCGCGTCGCCGCCGCCCAACAGGGGCCCAACCTGGAAACCGATAGCCGCGAAGTCATCGTCACCCGCCTGCTCGACATGATGAAGCAGGCCAAATCCAAGGGCGCCGATCTGGTTGTCTATACGGAAACGGCGCTGACCACCTTCTTCCCCCGCTTCTACGCGGAAGACCACGCCGAGATGGACCGGTGGTTCGAGCGCGAGATGCCGAACGACGCGACGCGCCCCCTGTTCGACTACGCCGCCGACAACAAGATTGGCTTTTCCCTAGGCTTCGCGGAGCTGACGCCCGACGGCCACCACTTCAACACCCAGATCCTGGTCGACAAGGACGGCAAGACGGTCGGCAAGTACCGCAAGGTGCATCTGCCGGGCCATACGGAATTGGAGCCCGAACGACGTTTCCAGCACCTGGAAAAACGCTATTTCGAGCCGGGAAACCTGGGCTTTCCCGTATGGCGCACCATGGGTGGGGTCATGGGCATGTGCATCTGCAACGACCGCCGCTGGCCGGAAACCTACCGCGTCATGGGCCTGCAGGGGGTCGAACTGGTCATGCTCGGCTACAACACGCCGAGCTGGAACGGGCTCGGCGGGCCCGACACGCCGGAACTGCGCCACCATCACTCACGCCTTTCCATGCAGGCCGGGGCCTATCAGAACGCGACCTGGGTGGTCGGCGTCGCCAAGGCCGGCGAGGAAGCGCCCGGCTATCACCTGATGGGCGGCAGCTGCATCATCAACCCGGACGGCCAAGTGGTCGCCGAAGCCCAGACCGAGGACGACGAGGTCATCGTCCACGACTGCGACCTCGACGCCTGCGCGTTCCTGAAAAACTCCACCTTCAACTTCGCGGCCCACCGGCGGACGGAACATTACGGCCTGATCACGGAGCGCACCGGCGCCGTGCCGCCGCCTGAATGACGGCTGCCATGAACGTCCTCATTGTCCATGCCCATCCGGAACCGAAGTCGTTCAACACGGCGCTGCGCGATCACTCCGTCAACATTCTTGACGGCCTGGGTCATGCGACAAAGGTCTCGGATCTTTATGCCATGGGCTTCAACCCGGTCGCCGGACCGGCGGATTTCGGCGACCGCGCCGATCCGGATTACCTCGTCTATGCGCTGGAGCAGCGCCACGGCCATGAGACCGGCACCCTCGCCCCCGACATCCGGGCCGAGATCGAGAAGTTGATGTGGTGCGACCTCTTGATCCTGCACTTCCCACTCCACTGGTTTTCCGTGCCGGCGATCCTCAAGGGCTGGATCGACCGGGTGCTGATCTCGGGTCTGACCTACGGCGGGCGACGGTTCTACGACCGGGGCGGGCTCAAGGGCAAGCGCGCCATGCTGACCCTGACGCTGGGCGGGCGGGAACACATGCTGGACAGTGATGCCGCCATCCACGGGCGCCTGAACGACATGCTGAAGCCATTGTTGCAGGGCACCCTGGCCTATACGGGCATGACCGTGCTGCCGCCCTTCGTCGCCTGGCATGTGCCCTATGTGGACGACACGACACGGGCGGGATACCTCAATGCCTATGCGGAACGCCTCCGCAATCTCGACGATTTGACGCCCCTCGCCTTCCCTTCCCTCGACGATTTCGACGACGCCATGCGGTCCAAGTAGGTCGTGGCGGCAACCAGCCCTCGGATAACGGCTGGCCCCCCGGCCAGTGCTGGGCTAAACCTTTGGTCACCTTCATGCCGTCAGTTCGAGAGCGCCCAACGTGAATTTACTGCAAGAGGCATTCGCCGCGCATCAATCCGGCAGGCTTCAAGATGCCCAGCGCCTGTACCGCGCGTTCATCCAGGCCAACCCCGAGCACGCGGAGGCCCATCACCTGCTCGGCGTCGCCTGCATGCAGATGGGCAACCTGCTGGGCGCCATCGAGGCCTTGACCCAGGCGACCAATTTGAATCCAAAAAATCCGAATTATTTCAATAACCTGGGCCTGGCGCAGTTCTACGGCAACGACGCCGCGTCGGCGCGGGACAATTACCAACGCGCCCTCGCCCTGGCGCCGAGCAATGCGGACACGCTGAACAATTTGGGCATGGCGCTACAGCGGCTTCAGGATTTGACGGGCGCCGTCGGCAGCTTCGAGGCCGCACTTCGGATCAATCCGGACGAGCCGGAAATCCTCCACAACTACGGCATCGCCCTGCGCGACGACGGGCAGACAGCCAAGGCCATGGCGGCCCTGAAAAAGGCCATCGCCGTCAACGGCGGTATTCCCGACACCCATGCCGCGCTGGCATCCCTGCAGTTCATTTTCGACCAGTATGAAGACGCCATCGCGTCCTGCTGGGCAGCGGTCAAGCTGGACCCCCTGCATATCGACGCCCACAAAACCTTCAAGGGCCTGAAGAACGCCATGAGCCGCGAGAGCGAGCGTTACGACACGTTTCGCTGGGCGCTGGACGCCACACCGCAGAACCCGAAGGCCTACGAACAATATGGCTGGGAACTGGCGCAGGACGAAAAATTCACCGAGGCCGAGCCGATCCTCCGCCAGGCACTTGAGATCAATCCCGATCTGTCCATCGCCCTGACCTGCCTGGGCTGGTCCCTGTCCATGCAGGGACGGCACGACGAAGCCCTACCCCACCATGCACGGGCGGTGGAATTGGCGCCGGACGATCCGCAAATCCTGGAAAGCTACGGGCAAAGTCTGATCCGCGCCGACCGGGCCGGCGACGCGGTGGCCGTGCTCATGAAGGCCCATCGGATCGTCCCACGCCTGAGTTCAGTCATCGGCACCATGACCATCGCCATGACCGAAGCCGACGACCCGGCCGTGAACACCATCGTCGACTACGATGCCGACGTGTTCACGCAGACGCTGCCACCGCCTCCCGGGTTTACCGACATCGGTACATTCAATGCTGCCCTTCACGCGGAACTGGAAACGCGCCACCAGAAAGGCTCGCTGCCCCTGGACCAGACCATGCGCGGCGGCACGCAGATTCCCAACAACCTGTTCCGCAATGCGTCGGGCCATGTGCTGACCGTCCGCAACCTGATTCTTGATGCCATCCGCACTTATGTCGACGGCCTGGCCGACGATCCCGACCACCCGTTCCTGCGCTACATAAACCGGGATTTCCGTTTCACCGGCGCTTGGTCGACGATCCTCTACGGTGCCGGATACGACGCCAGCCACATCCATAACGAAGGCTGGCTGTCCGGCGTCTATTACGTGCAGGTTCCGGACCTGGACGAAGATCGCTGGGCATCCGGCGAGGGCTGCATTCAGTTCGGCGCCCCGCCCGATGCCTTCGTCAGCGAACGCAACCGGACCCGCCGTCTGGTCCGCCCGCAGCCGGGATTGTTGGTGCTGTTCCCATCCTATGTCTGGCACGGGGTCAAGCCGTTCACCCAGGAAGGCCTGCGCCATTCCATCGCCTTCGACATCAAGTAGCCCGCGGCCCTAGACCACTTCGCCGCAGGCATGGCCCGAGGCCCAGGCCCATTGGAAGTTGAAGCCGCCCAGGTGGCCGGTCACGTCGACGCCCTCGCCGATGAAATACAGGCCCGGCACGTCCCGCGCTTCCATCGTCTTCGACGACAGGTCCCGCGTATCGACCCCGCCGACGGTGACCTCCGCCGTGCGCTCGCCCTCGCTGCCGGCCGGCGTGACGGCCCAGGCATTGACCTGCGTGGCAAGGGCCCGCAGACGCTTGTCCGGCTGGTCGGCTAGACGGCCCAGGCAGCCCGTCCATTCGCACAGCCGTTGCGCCAGGCTTTTCGGCAAAACCTGGGCCAGGGCCGTCGGCACTTCCTTCTTCGGCTGGTCCTGCTTCATGTCCTTCAGCATCCCGAACAGGTCCGTGCCCGGCAGCAGGTCGAACAGGATCGTGTCTCCGGGCCGCCAGTAGGACGAGATCTGCAACACCACCGGCCCGCTAAGCCCGCGATGAGTGAACAGCAAGGCTTCGGCAAAGCGTACCTTGCCCAAGGTCGCCGTCGCCTCGACGGAAACGCCGGACAGTCCGTCCAGTTTCGCCAGCATATCGCGATCAAAGGTCAGCGGCACCAGGCCCGGGCGCGGCGTGACGACGCGCAGCCCGAACTGCTTGGCGACGTCATAGGCGAAGCGGCTGGCCCCCATCTTGGGGATCGACGGCCCGCCCGTGGCGACAACCAGCGCAGCAGCCGAAAACATCCCCTTATCCGTATGCACGCGAAACCGCTCACCGTCCCGGGCGACCGTGGTCACATTGACCGCCGTACGGATCTCGGCACCACGTGCCTCGGCCAGCAGCATGTCGATGATCTGCTGCGCGCTGTCATCGCAGAACAATTGGCCCAGGGTCTTTTCGTGATAGGCGATGCCGTGCTGTTCCACCAACTTGATGAAATCATGCTGGGTATAGCGTTTCAGCGCCGACACGCAGAAATGCGGGTTGTCCGACAGGAAGTTGGCTGGCGCCGCGTGCAGGTTGGTGAAATTGGCCCGCCCGCCCCCGGAAATGCGCACCTTCTGGGCGACCTGGGCATTGCGTTCCAAAACCAGCACGCGACGGCCACGCCTGACCGCACCGGCAGCGCACATCAGCCCCGCCGCGCCGCCGCCGATGATGATGACGTCGATGTCCTGCATCCACGTCCTATAGCCGACTGCCAAGTCTTTCCCAAGCCTGGGGTATTGTCAGGTTTTACGTTTTAGAAGGAAGCCCCAGTAGACATCGGGCCCGATGGACAGCGGAATGTTGATGTCCTGTACCCAGATTTGTTCGAACCCGGCACGGACGAACAGGTGCTGCCACATGGTCTTGCCCATGACGCTGTAGTGATTGGGGTTGCTTTCATGCTGGGCAACGGTTTCCGGCGCCGGCACCTCGACATACAATCCGCCGCCCGTTGTCAGCAGCCGATTGAACTCGGACAAGGTGAACATCGGAAAAATGCTGTGTTCCAGGGCATGGCGGCACCAGATGAAGTCGAACGACCCGTCGTCGAAATCCAGATCCGACATGTCCATCTCGGCCACGTCGAAACCCTTCTCGCGGCATATCGCGACGTCGTCGCCGAGCGTAATGCCGGTGGCGAAAATACCCTTCTTCTTGAATTCGGCCAGCGCCGGGCCCTGCCCGCAACCGACATCAAGCACGCGCTGATCGGGACGAAGATCCCCCTTCGACATCAGAAGAGCAACGATCTGCGCCGTGATCTGCTCGTGCAGGTCACTGCCTTCTTCCGGATAGATGTCGCCTTTTCTTGCTTCCAAGAAGGCCGACAGGCGATCGAACATGGTCATGGGTAAGCCGACGGTTGCATTTCACGATATCGCAACACCATGTCATAGAGCGGCCCCGAAATCCCAGGCCAATTTTCCTTACCGTGGACGGCACCTGGCGCTGCCGACCCTTCCCTTCAAGAGGTCAACAAGCCGTTCCACGGCCTGGTGGAACGCGCGGGCGCGTAGCAGCCGCGCTTTCCTGAGCCCGGCATCGATCGCGTCCTGGCTGACGGTGGAATTCAACCGGCCCAGCGGAGAATGCAGTCCGATCTCGTCGATCTGCTGCAGTGCATTGTTGGATAGGATGTTCATGGTGGGGTCTCCGGCTCCGGACGTCAGCGCATTATAACTTGCATAAAACAAGTTAATTTGTTTTATGCAATTCACTTGTTTTATGCAAGTTGTTTTTTTATGCTGCGCGGATGAAGAACGAGACCAAGAAACACGACAGCAACTGTTTGGTCGCCTATGGCATCGACACTTTCGGCGACCGCTGGTCGTTCCTGGTGCTGCGCGACATGATGCTGTACGGCAAGTGCCGCTATGGCGAGTTTCTCTGCTGCGAGGAACAGATCGCGACCAACGTCCTGGCCCAGCGACTGAAGCACCTGGAACGCGAGGGAATCATTTCAAAGGCGCGTGATCCAGAAAATCGCCGCAGCTATATCTACAGCCTCACGGACAAGGGCCTGGACCTGGCCCCCGTCCTGCTTGAAATCATCCGCTGGAGCAGCCGCCACCTTGAAATGAACGCCCGCCGTCGCCGCCTGCTGAAACGCATCGAAACGGACCGCGACGGCATCCTGGCGGACATTCGTGCCCACCGGGCGATTCTGACCGCGCCCTGACGCCCCCACCGAAAACCAAAATCCCCCGCAACGGCCGGGCCGATGCGGGGGATCACTGGAACGGCGGCCGATTACCCGGCCGGCCAAAATCTCAGGCGATCAGATTGCGCCCTCTTCCTTAAGCTTAGCGAGTTCTTCCTTGGAAATTCCCAGCTCACCGCACAGGATTTCCTCGTTGCTCTGGCCCTTGCGCTGACCGGGATGGCGAACCTTCGCCGGGGTCTCGGACATGAACGGAAACGCATTGGTCATGCGCAGCTTGCCCAAATCTTCATCCTCGATTTCGATGATGTCGTTGCGTGCCTGGTACTGCGGATCCTGGTAGATCTGATCAATGGTATAGGCTGGGCCGATGGCGGCTTCCGCCTTCTCGAACTCGTCCAGAACCGTCTTCAGGTCATGTTGCTTGATCCACCCGGCAACGATGCCGTCGATCTCGTCGATATGTTTCACCCGGTCCTGCGGTGTCTGGAACCGGGGATCGGCCGCGACCTCCGGCCCGCCGCACAGCGTCAGCACCCGGGTCACGATGGCCGGAGAGTTGGTCGAAATGGCAACCCAGTGCCCGTCCTTGGACTGGTAGGTGTTGCGCGGTGCGTTGTTCTTCGACCGGTTGCCCCAGCGCTGCTGAACCACGCCCAACTGGTCGTACTCCATGGGCTGCGGGCCCATGACCTGGAACAAGGGTTCGTAGATGGACAGGTCGATGTACTGCCCTTCCCCCGACCCTTGGGCATCGCGGTGGTACAATGCGAACATGGCGGCGAAGGTGCCGTAGGCCGCCGCCACGCCGTCGGCCAGGCCGAAGTTCGGCAGGGTCGGCGGACCTTCGGGCACGCCCGTGATGCTGGCGAAACCGGAGAACGCTTCCGCGATCGTACCGAACCCGGGCCGGTTCTTGTAAGGCCCCGTCTGGCCGAAGCCGGTGACCCGCACCATCACCAGGCGCGGGTTGATCTTCTTCAAATCCTCCCACCCCAGGCCCCATTTCTCCATGGTGCCGGTGCGGAAATTCTCGATCAGCACGTCCGCCGTCTTGACCAGTTCCTTGAACAGGGCTTGGCCCTTTTCATGGCTGAAGTTCAAGGTGACGCAACGCTTGTTGCGGTTGGCCATCTTGAACCACAGGCCGACACCGTCTTTCTTCTGGCCCGTTTCCCGCAGCACGTCACCACGCGGATGTTCGACCTTGATGACGTCGGCGCCGAAATCACCCATCAGCATGCCGATGGTCGGCCCGGCGATGACCGTGGCGGCATCAATCACGCGCAGCCCCTTCAGCGGGGGCGCTTTCTGTTCTGTCACGATGATATCCTTCAGGCTGCGTTCGGTTCGGGAACGGCGAAATCTTCGGGCCGCAAGAAGATGGTCGTGCGCCGGGCGAACCGGGGCTTCGTCAGATCGAAGGCCTCGCGGCGGTGCCACAGGCGGGCGTTGTCCCACATCACCACATCGCCGTTGCGCCAAGTGTGGGTGTAGACGAACTTGTCCTGAAGCATGTGCTGGGTCAGGGCATCGAGAAGCTCCTTGCTTTCCGCTTCCTCCAGCCCGTCGATCCCGACCGTCTTGTTGGGATCGATGTACACCGACTTCTGACCCGTCGCCGGGTTTTCCAGGACGATGTCATGGGTCGCCGCCGGGGTTCGTTCGTGGATTTTCTTCATCTCCTCGGGATTGTTGCCGAGGTCCAGGATCGTCGTCGAATCCTTGCGGTCGGCGTACTTGGCCGTGGCGCGACGGCCTTCGATCGCCTTGCGCAGATTGTCCGGCAGGGTTTCATAGCCGAGCCTGGTGTTGCAGTAGGACGTGCGGCCTTCGTTCTCCGGCATTTCGGCGGCATAGAAGATCGAGCCAGAGGCCGGGCGCAGGCGATAAATCTGGTCGTGGTGCCAATAGACCTCGTAGTTCCCGAGCCCGCCGAGCGACGTGCCGTCGGGACGTTTCAGGTTGGTGATATAGATGATTTCCGGATTGTCCGGGGACAGCATGTCGTCGCGCACGATGATGTCCATTTCGCCGAACCGGCGGGAATATTCGACCTGCTGCTTTTCGCTCAGGCTTTGGCGGCGCAACAGCAACAGGGGTTCCTGCTGCCACAGCTTGTAGATCGCGTCGAAGGTTTCGTCGGTCAGTTCGGACAGGTCGACGTCCAGGATTTCCAGGCCGAACGTGTCCGTCAGGGGGCGGGTGCGCAGTTGCATTTGGTGGGTTCCTCGGGTTTTTTGAACGGGCGTATTGTATACAATCCAAAACATCCATCAACCGGCAAATCCCGGCATTCCGCGATTTTTCCAAATCCCGATTGGAAATACATCCCCGCCTTACTTTGCTCCCACCAACCCTTTGATATCAAAATTCCGTAGTTCGGCCTGGATCGCCTGGCCGATATTGCCCGTCAGGTTGACCGTCAGGTCCACCGGGCGGCCTTCCTGGATCTTCGGATTGCGGCCCTGGATATGAACCTGCATGTGCACGTCCTTTTGGGCGTCACCGTCCAGGGTCAGGGTCATGCCGTCGAACCGCAGGTCCTCCAGAATGTCGAGAACCATATCCATTCGCCCGGCCTCTCCTGCCGGGCCGGCCGGGGCGCGGGTCGGCGGCACGAAAGCCAGAAGCCCCTTGCCCTGGGCCTTTAAGAGCCCGGCCCGGATCGCCACCTCCCCGCCCTGTCGCAATTCGACGGGAATACGGCCGGACAGCTTTCCTTCGGCCTTAAGGCCCAGGATGTTCATCTGCGCCGCCAGATCGGCAAGGCCCAGCCCGTCAACGTGCAAGATGACGCGCTCGGGCAGGACGCCGTCCCGGATCGCCATATCCTCGGCCCAGATGCGGCCGCCGATGCCGGTCAGCTCCGCCCGCTCCACCTTGAGCGAGGACGGTCCGAGAATCTGGAACCGCAGGCGCCCGTCGGCGGCCGGCAGCGCCGCGACCACCCGCTCGACCAGGACTTCCTGGCCCGGCGGGGTCATGGGCGGCCATAGGCGGTCCAGCGTGACGCGCCCCGATATCCCGGTTGCCTGGGCCGGACCCAGTTGCAGGTTGCCGCCGGTAACGGCGACGATGCCCGCACCCGCCGCCGGATCGCCGGGCGGCAGGGAGAATTCCGCGACCAGGTTGGATACCCCCGCGACCGCACCCTTGGCGGCCGGCGGCAGCAACGCAGGCGCCGGTGTGATGCCGGCGCCGCGCAGGCTGCCCGTGACCTGGATGGGGCGAAGGCCGGTCTTGTCCCACTCCGTTATCGCCGAGGCTTGAAGCGTACCGGTGATGCTTTTGATGAAGGGGGTCAGCAGCGGCGTGATCGCATGCACCCCGCCATCGATCCCGGCCAGATTAAGCGGCACCATGTCGACGCGCCCGCTGCCGGCCTTCGTGCGCGTGGTCTCGTTCGCAGCGAAGCTCGCGATCAAGCCGGAGCGAGCCTGCCGCAACGTGCCCTCGACATCCCACTTGCGCGGGCTCCAACGGCCCTTGGCGGTCACGGCAAAGGGGGCCGCCGCCGTATGGCGCAGGGTCTTTGCCGCCGCCTGAAGGTTCCAGGCGGCATTCGGCGCACCTTGGCCGATGGCTGTCAGGCTCACGCCCTCGGCTTCGACATCCAGGTCCGGCAAATGGGCGTCCAGGCCCGCAAGGGTGAGCCGCACGCCCGGCGGGCCCTCCGCCGGGACCGTGACCGTCACCCCGCCCACTATCCGCGCCGTGCGCAGCACCGCCGTGCGCCCGCCGCTGCGCAGGCCCAGGGACGGGCTTTCGACCTTGAAGCCGAAATCAGCCTTCCCCAGCTTTCCATCCGGCGTAAAGGCCATGCCGTCGTTGCGCGGGGACAACAGCACCACCAAGGGCCCGGCAATCGACGCACCGCCCGCAGTGAACTTGTCGATGCTGACACGGACAGGCATCAGATCGACCTTAGTGATCTTGAAAGGATCAAGCGCCAGAGTTACCTGTCCCGGCACCATCGCCGTCACATCGCCCCCCAGGATGCGGCCCGCGACCGCCAGCGGTTCCGTGATCGTCACGGTCGCCGAGCCGGCGTTCAGCACAATGCCGGCTTTGGTCCGTACGGACCATGTGCCCGGCGCGGCGGGATGGGTGACTTCGGGAAGGATCAATGATGCCTCCACGGGCGGCAGGCGCGCGAGGTCGCCCGACAACAAATCGGCCAGCGGCCCCGTCGTTCGCAGATCAATCGTTCCCTTGCCCGTCACGCCGTCCGGTATCGGCAGGCGCGACAGGTCCGCCGCCGTGGCCTGCAGGCTGACCTCGGCGCGCACGAACATCGGCGACTGGCT
>CAXAVJ010000045.1:0-26885 GCA_963972065.1 uncultured Rhodospirillaceae bacterium | reverse complement strand
TTCGTGAAGAATGTCGCCGATGACGCGCGCAGAGCGTGCCAGAGTCACGGACCGGGCCTTGATCTGGCCGTTGATGGTGCCGTGGACCTGCACCCGATCTGCGACGATTTCGCCCTTGATGTTGGCCGTTTCGCCAACAAGCAGGCTTTTTGTGCGGATATCGCCGTCGATGGTGCCGTCGATTTGGATTTCACCGTCCGAGCTCAGATCCCCGATGATGCGAAGGTCGGCCGAAATAATTGACGGACCGGCCGATTTCACCGTGGGCTGTTGGCCGCTTTGGCTGCTCGTACCCTTACTTGTCTTTGAAAACATACTTTCCTGCCCTGATGAACTTGAGCGGGTTCAACGGCTTGTTGTTGAACACCACCTCGTAATGGAGGTGTGGCCCCGTGCTTCGGCCCGTACTACCCAGAAGTCCAATCTTCTCATGAAACTTCACTTCTTGGCCAACCTTAACGAGAACCTTGCTGAGATGCGCGAACCGGGTTTTCAGCCCCAGCCCGTGGTCGATCTCAATCAGGCGGCCATAACGTCCCTTCCAGCCGGCGTAGGTCACCTTGCCCGCGGCCGTCGAATAAACCGGAGATTTCACCGGCCCACCCAGGTCGACGCCGTAATGGGCGGACCAGCGGTTGGTCATGGGGTCCTTGCGCTTGCCGTAGCTTGAGGTGATGTAATAGGACGTCAGAGGCGCTGCGAGCGGCACGCGGGCGATGGATTCCTGAAGGGATTCAAGACGGTTCAGATTGCGGTCCAGGTTGGCCAACTCAAGCTTCAGGTCGCCGGCCGGCAGTCCGTCGGGGTCGACCGGAATGAACGGACCGCCAACGCCTGACTTTTCCTCTTCGCTGACGCCAAGCAGCCGGTCCGGCTCCAGGCCGGTCAGTTCGATGACCTTTTCCAGGCCGGCGATCTGGTCACCGGCGCGCTCGTTCATGCGCTGGACGACCTCGCCTTCCGTTTCCTGAAGTTCCTTCAGGCGCGAGGTCAGTTCCTCGACCCGGTTGCGCATGCGCGATGAATCGTTCTGCGCCTTGTTGCGCTCGGTCATGATCAGATTGAGGTCGCTTTCGACCGCATTCAGATTGTCCTTCAGCGCGAAGTTACGGCCCGACATGGACGTCATTTCGTTCTCAAGCGTGGCCAACTGTTCCTTCAGCCGCTCGCGGGCGCTGATGACCTGCTGACGCTCGGCGGCGGTGATTTCCAGCTTGCGGGACACGGAACTCAGGTTGCGCTGCAAAGCGGCGTTCTTTTCCACCAACCCCAGCATAAGGGAATGGTTTTCCTCAAGATCCTTGGTGATCGAGGCGAACTTGCGCTGGTACTCGGCGACTTCGCTCAGCAACGAACGATAGGCCAAGCGCGCGCCGGCGATCTCGTCGTCCTTGGCCTGCAGGACCTGATCGTGCATCAGGAAGCTGACGGAGGTGAAGGTGCTCCACGACAACGCCACGGCGACGACGCCGGACATCACAATCTGCAGGGGCTGAGAAACCTTGAAGTAGGACACCCGCCCTTCGGTGCGCACGACGAACTGGCGTTCCGGGAACAGCCGATCAATAAGCGCCCGCAGGTGCTTTACGGCATTCGTTTCGAAGGCTCCCCGTCTCATCATTCCCCCGTGTTCCTTCCCTCGTACGTTGGCCATTCCGGTCCCAGTTCGGTGCCGCCCGACACTTGGCTTTCGCGCCTGGTCCGGGTAGACAGTCTTTATTGTTTTTGGGCCGCATCCAGGCCCCCATCGGCCCCGGAAACGATCTGCCTGCGTCGAAGGTATAGGGAAGGTCTAAGGCGTTCAAGTCTACATTTCCGCGAGTCCCCGAAGACATCGAAAAAGCGTTGAATTTCCGCCCTTTCCAGAAGGCTCAAGGCGATTAGACCTCCCCGCCGGCGGGCCACGCAAAGGAGCATCAGATTGACTGAAGACACCACGTCCGGGGCCGCGCCAAGCTCCGGCCCGGATCGCCCCCCGGCCCTCAATCCCGCGATGATCGTTGCCACATGGTTCGGCTGCGGCCTGTCGCCGAAGGCACCGGGAACCGTCGGCTCCCTGGGCGCCCTGCCCGTCGCCTGGGCGATCCTGTTCTATTCGGGGTGGCCCTGGCTGGCCGTCGCGGCGGTTGCGGCGACGGTGATCGGCATTCTCGTCACGGTGGTGGTGCTCAGGCGTTCCGCCGTCAAGGATCCGTCCTTCGTGGTGATCGATGAGGTCGCGGGGCAATGGATCGCCCTGCTGCCGGCGGGCCTGGACCCGATCCTGTTTGCCGCCGGATTTATCGCCTTCCGCCTGTTCGACATCTGGAAACCCTGGCCCGTCAGCTGGGCCGACCGCAAGGTTCCAGGTGCTGTCGGCGTGATGCTGGATGATCTGATCGCCGGAGGCTTTGCGGCGGCCCTTGTCTACGGATTAGGATACGTGATGGCCGGAGGAACCTAACACCATGACCGATGCCGCGATTGACGATCTGGCGCGCCAGGTGATCGAAACCTATGCGGCCCGGGGCCTGACCCTGGGCACGGCGGAAAGCTGCACGGGCGGCCTGATCGCCGGTGCCTTGACCGGCATCTCGGGATCATCGGCGGTGGTCGACCGAGGCTTCGTGACCTATTCCAACGATGCCAAGATGGATCTTCTGGACGTCAACGCCCGGACTCTGCGCGACCATGGTGCGGTGTCCGAGGAGACCGCCCGCGCCATGGCCTGGGGCGTGCTGACCCATGCCCCTGTCGACTGCGCCGTCGCCGTCACTGGTATCGCCGGCCCGACCGGCGGGACCAAGGACAAGCCTGTCGGCCTCGTCCACTTCGGTGCTGCGCGCCACGGGCGGGACATCATTCACGAACGGCACGTGTTCGAGGGCGACCGGACGGCGGTGCGGGCAGCGACCGTGAAACGGGCCTTGGAACTGCTGCTCAGCCTCGCTGGCTGACCGCGCTGCTGGGCGTCGGTGCGCCGCCGTAAAGGTCCTGGGCGCGGCTTTCAAAGGCGTTGACCATCTTGGTCACGGCCTCATTGAAGACCACCGAGATCGCCGACTGCAGCAGCTTGGAGCGGAATTCGAAATCCACGTAAAAGTCGATCTCGCAGCCCTGCCCGTTCTCGGCCGGTGCGAATATCCAATGGTTTTTCAGATACTTGAACGGACCGTCCGAATAAGCGACGTCGATCCGCCTGGCCTCCCAATCCAGCGTCACGCGGGACGTGAAGCGTTCGCGGAAGATCTTGAAGCCAATCACCATGTCAGCGACCAGAAGCGTATCCGAGCGTTCGCGGATGCGCGTCGCCTGACACCAGGGCAGGAATTCGGGATAGCGGCCGACGTCGGCAACCAGATCGAACATCTGATCCGCCCGGTAAGGCAGACGGCGGATTTCCGCATGTGTGGGCATGACCCTTAGCCCCGGCCCGCCTGACGCGCGGCCTGCAATTTAGCGAAGTCCTCGCCCGCATGGTGGCTTGAGCGGGTCAGCGGTGAGGCCGACACCAGAAGGAAGCCCTTGGCCTCGGCCAGACGCCGGTATTCGGTGAACTCGTCCGGCGTGACGAAACGGTCGACGGGGGCATGGCGCGTGGTCGGCGCCAGATACTGACCGATGGTCAGGAAGTCGACCCGGGCGGAGCGCAGGTCATCCATCACCTGCAGCACTTCGGAGCGGGTTTCGCCAAGGCCGACCATGATACCGGACTTGGTGAACACATTTGCGTCGATGTCCTTGGCCCGGTCCAAGATCTTCAGGGAATGGAAATAGCGCGCGCCCGGGCGGATCGAGGGGTAGAGCCGCGGCACGGTTTCCAGATTGTGGTTGAACACGTCCGGCTTGGCGGCGATCACGGCCTCCAGGGCGCCCGGCTTGTCGCGGAAATCGGGGGTCAGGATTTCGATGGTCGTTTCCGGCGTGGTCTCGCGCAGGCGCTCGATGCATTTCACGAACTGCCCCGCCCCGCCGTCGGCCAGATCGTCGCGGTCGACGGAGGTGATGACCAGATGCTTCATGCCCATTTCGCCGGCGGCGATGGCCAGGTTGTCGGGCTCCAGCGGATCGACCTTCCCCGGCTTGCCCGTGGCTACGTTGCAGAAGGCGCAGGCGCGTGTGCAGATGTCGCCCAGGATCATCACCGTGGCGTGCTTCTGGGCCCAGCATTCGCCGATGTTCGGGCAGGCCGCTTCCTCGCAGACCGTCGTCAGGTTGCGTTCGCGCATCAGCTTGCGGGTTTCCGCGTAAGCCGGTGACGTGGGCGCCTTGACCCGGATCCACGCAGGTTTTTTCTGGTGGGGGTTTTCCGGGTTCTTGGCTTTCTCCGGATGACGCAGCGGCCGAACGTTGTCTGTGTTTGCCATGGTTTAGAAGTGGATCACCCGCCCATAGGCGTCAAGGACGGATTCATGCATCATTTCCGACAGGGTCGGATGCGGGAACACCGTGTGCATGAGGTCTTCCTCGGTGGTTTCCAGGCCCATGGCGATGACGAAGCCCTGAATAAGCTCGGTCACTTCGGCGCCGACCATGTGCGCACCCAGCAATTGCCCGGTCTTGGCGTCGAACACGGTCTTGACCAGGCCCTCGGGCTCGCCCAACGCGATCGCCTTGCCGTTGCCGAGGAACGGGAAGCGGCCGACCTTGACGGTGTAGCCCTGCTCTTTCGCCTTGGCCTCGGTCAGGCCGACGCTGGCGACCTGCGGATGGCAGTAGGTGCAGCCCGGAATATGGGTCTTTTCCATGGGATGGACGCCGTCCAGGCCCTTGATCTTCTCGACGCAGATGACGCCTTCGTGCTCGGCCTTGTGGGCCAGCATGGGCGGCCCCGCGACGTCACCGATGGCATAGACGCCCGGCTCCGCCGTGCGGCCGTATTCATCAATGACGATGCAGCCCCGGTCGGTCTTGACCTTGGTGTTCTCCAGGCCGATGCCTTCGATGTTGCCCTGCACGCCGACGGCGGAAATCACCCGGTCGACGGTGATTTCCTGGGTCTTGCCGTCCTTGCCTTCAACCGTGCAGGTCACGTTGTTGGCCCCCTTGGCCAGCTTCGTGACCTTGGCCTCGGTCATGATCTTGAGGCCCGATTTCTCCATCTGCTTGCGCGCGACGGCGGAAATCTCGGCGTCCTCGACGGGCATGATCTGGGTCATGACCTCGACCACCGTCACGTCCGCACCCAGCGTGTGATAGAAACTCGCGAATTCGATGCCGATGGCGCCCGATCCGATGACCAGCAGCTTTTTCGGGAAGATGTCGGGCTTCAGCGCCTCGAAATAGGTCCAGACCAGCTTGCCGTCGGGCTCCAGCCCCGGCAGGGCCCGGGGGCGGGCACCCGTGGCGACGATGATGTGTTTGCCGGTCAAATCGGGCAACGCCTTGCCGTCGGTGCCGGTGACCGCGACCTTGCCACCGCCCTTGAGCACGCCGGTGCCGTCGACGACCGTCACCTTGTTCTTTTTCAGCAGATGCCCGACGCCACCGTTCAGTTGTTTCGATACGCCGCGCGAGCGGCCGATGACCTTTTCGATGTCGAAGGACACGTCCTTGGCGCTCAGGCCGTAGGCGTCCGCATGCTGCATGTAGTGGTAGATTTCGGCGGAGCGCAGCAGCGCCTTGGTCGGGATGCAGCCCCAGTTGAGGCAGATGCCGCCCAGGTGCTGTTTCTCGACCACGCAGGTCTTGAAACCCAGCTGCGCCGCGCGGATGGCGGCGACATAGCCGCCCGGCCCGCCGCCGATGATGACGATGTCGAAGGAGGTGTCGGCCATGATGTCTACCCTCCCCGCCTACAGCAGCAACTGAATGGGATCTTCGAGGATCGCCTTCAGTTCCTTGGCGAAACCGGCCGCCGTGGCGCCGTCGATGCAGCGGTGATCGACCGCGAGGGTCAGGGACATCACCGTGGCGACGGCAAGCGCGCCGTTCTTGACCACCGGGCGCTGTTCGCCGGCACCGACGCTGAGGATGCCGCCCTGGGGTGGGTTGATGATCGAATTGAACGACTTCACCCCGAACATGCCCAGGTTGGAAATGGTGAAGGTGCCGCCCTGGAATTCCTCGGGCGCCAGCTTGCCGTCCCGTGCCTTGCCGGCCAGCTCCTTGGCCTTGGCGGAAATGGCGGCGAGGCCCAGCGATCCCGCGTCCTTGATGATCGGCGTGATCAGGCCGCCTTCGATGGCGACGGCGATGGAGACATCGGCGCGCTTGAACTTGAGGATCGCGTCGTCCGTGTAGGATACGTTGACGTCCGGGCAGCGGCGCAGCGCCACGGCCACGGCCTTGATGACGAAATCGTTGACGGAAATCTTGTAATCCGCCCCGTCGCGGCCGTTCAGGTCCTTGCGCGCGGCCAGCAGCTTGTCGATCTCGACATCGATCTGGATGTTGAAATGCGGAATGTCGCGGGCCGAGGCCGTCAGCCGCGAGGCGATGACCTTGCGCATGGAGGAATTCGCCACGGCCTCGAATTCCGGCATGTTGGCGAACACCGGATCGCCTTGGGTCGGCGTCGGCGCGGCGGCCGGGGCGCTGACACCCGAGGGAGCAGCCGCCGCCGAAGGGGCGGCCTTGCCCGTGCCGGCGGCCAAAGCCGCCTCCACGTCGCGTTTGACCACGCGGCCGCGCGGGCCGGAGCCGGAAATGGCACCAAGGTCGAGGCCCTCCTGGGCGGCGATGCGCTTGGCCAGCGGGCTGGCGACCACCCGGTCGCCGGATGCGGCCGCCGGGGCGGCGGTGGGTGCTGCGGGCGTTGCCGGTGCGGCTTTGGGTGCGTCTGCCGTCGGCGCCGGGGCAGCAGCGCCGCCCGAGGTGTCGGCGCCGTCGAGGGCCGAGGCGTCCTCGCCGTCTTCCAGCAGCAACGCGATGACCGCGTTCACGGCGACGTCGGCGGTGCCTTCCGGCACCACGATCTTGCCGAGGATGCCTTCTTCCACGGCTTCGACCTCCATGGTCGCCTTATCCGTTTCGATTTCCGCGAGAACGTCGCCGCTTTCCACGGCGTCGCCTTCCTTCTTGTGCCACTTGGCCAGGTTGCCCTCCGTCATGGTCGGGCTCAGGGCCGGCATTAGAATCTTGATCGGCATGATGTCTCTCCCCCGCCTCTACGCGTAGCAGACGGCTTTCGCCGCCTCGACCACGTTATGGGCCTTGGGCAGGGCCAATGCCTCCAGGTTCGCCGCATAGGGCATGGGCACGTCGGCGCCGGACACCCGGGTCGGCGGCGCGTCCAGATCGTCGAAGGCGTGCTCGATCATCAGCTGGTTGATTTCGGCGCCGATCCCGCAGGTCGGCCAGCCCTCTTCGACCGTGACGATACGGTTGGTCTTCTTAACCGAAGCGACCAGGGTTTCGACGTCGATGGGACGCACCGTGCGCAGGTTGATGACCTCCGCGTCGATACCTTCGGCCGCAAGCTTTTCCGCCGCTTCCATGCAGATGCCGACGGCGATGGAGAACGCCACCAGGGTCACGTCCTTGCCGGGCCGCTCGACCTTGGCCTTGCCGATGGGCAGGGTCCAGTCTTCGTCATCCGGGACTTCGAAGCTTTGGCCGTAGAGGATTTCATTTTCCAGGAAGATCACCGGATTGGGGTCCCGGATCGCCGATTTCAGCAACCCCTTGGCGTCCGCCGCCGACCACGGGGCGATGACCTTCAGCCCCGGGCAATGGGCGTACCATGACGCATAGCACTGGGAATGCTGGGCGCCGACGCGGGCCGCCGCCCCGTTGGGGCCGCGAAACACAATGGGGCAGCCCATCTGTCCGCCCGACATGTACAGCGTCTTGGCGGCGGAGTTGATGATCTGGTCGATGGCCTGCATGGCGAAGTTGAAGGTCATGAATTCGACCACGGGCTTCAGTTCCAGGAACGCGGAACCCACGGCCATCCCGGCGAAGCCCTGTTCGGTGATCGGCGTGTCGATCACGCGCTTGTCACCGAATTCGTCGAGCAAGCCCTGGGAGATCTTGTACGCCCCCTGATACTGGGCGACTTCCTCGCCCATCAGGTAGACGTTGCCGTCGCGGCGCATTTCCTCGGCCAGGGCGGAATTAAGCGCCTCGCGCACGGTCATGGTCTTCATCGCGCCGGTGTAATCGGGCTCGGCGGCGACCGTTGCGGCAACGGGGGCCGCGGCCGTCGCCGGCGCGGCCGGGGCCGGTGTTTCGGCCGCGGGGGCCGGGGCGGCAGCGGCGGGCGCGCTGTCGGCGTCCGACACCGTCTCGCCGTCTTCGATGATCACCGCGATCGGCGTATTGACGGCAACGCCGTCCGTGCCGTCGGGGACCAGAATCTTGCCCAGGATGCCTTCATCGACGGCCTCGACCTCCATGGTCGCCTTGTCGGTTTCGATTTCCAGCAACACGTCGCCGCTCGCGACGGTGTCCCCTTCCTTTTTGAGCCACTTGGCGATCTTGCCCTCGGTCATGGTCGGAGAAAGCGCCGGCAGAAGTACTTGCGTAGCCATGTTCAGATGTTCCCTTCGTGCGACGTTTTCGTTCAGGCTTCGACCAGGACGTCGGTCCACAATTCGGACGCGTCCGGTTCCGGGCTCTGCTGTGCGAACTCAGCGGCCTCGTTGGCCAGAGCCTTCACTTCCTTGTCGATGGCCTTGAGATCGTCCTCGCTGACGACCTTGGCCTCCAGAAGCTTGTGGGCGAGCGTGTCGATGGGGTCCATCTCGCGGCGCACCTTCTGCACCTCTTCCTTGGTCCGGTACTTGGCCGGATCGGACATGGAATGGCCGCGGTAGCGGTAGGTCTTCATCTCCAGGATGACCGGCCCCTTGCCTTCGCGGCAGCGCTTGAGCGCCTCGGCCGCGGCTTCCTTGACCGCCAGAACGTCCATGCCGTCGACGGCAAAGCCCTCGATGCCGTGGGCCAAGCCGCGGGTGTGCAGATCGGCCGTCTTGGAGGTGCGTTCGATGGAGGTGCCCATGCCGTACTTGTTGTTTTCGATCACGTAGATCACCGGCAGGTTCCAGATCGCGGCCATGTTGAAGCTTTCATAGACCTGGCCCTGGTTGATGGCGCCGTCGCCGAAATAGGCCATGCACACACCGCCGTCGCCCTTGTACTTATGGGCGAAGGCCAGCCCCGTGCCGAGCGGCACCTGGGCGCCGACGATGCCGTGGCCGCCGAAGAAATTCTTTTCGCGCGAGAACATGTGCATGGAGCCGCCCTTGCCGCGCGAATAGCCGCCGCGCCGGCCGGTCAGTTCGGCCATCACGCCCTTGGGGTCCATGCCGCAGGCCAGCATGTGGCCGTGGTCGCGGTAACTGGTGATGACGGTATCCTGCGGTTCCGATGCCGCCATCATGCCGACGACGACCGCTTCCTGACCGATATAAAGGTGACAGAAGCCGCCGATCAGGCCCATGCCATACAGCTGGCCGGCCTTTTCCTCGAACCGCCGGATGAGCAGCATTTCGCGGTAATAATGGCGAAGCTCGTCGGGCGTCGGGCCCGTCTTGGAAGATTTCGCGGTTGATGACTTGGCGGGCGTTTTTGCCTTTGCCGCCGTCTTGGGTGACCGGGCCATTGGACCTCCCTTGGCTGACTGTTTCCATTCCTGGATGGCGCGCCAAAGGTATCCGCCTTTTCGCATCCCTCCCAGGGTCGGCGGTTACCCGCCATCACTTCGGGAGATCATAGCTGAAAAAAGGGGTGAAAAACAATATAGGTCAGGAATGCTGCTATTTAATTAATCTAATAACAGTTAAATTATGATCATTACGATGACGGATCAGGCCTGTTTGGCTGCATCAAGCCAGGGCCACAGGCAACCTTCCCGTCCGTAAATCCGCGACAACAGGCCGTTGTCGCCGATCACGATGGCCGATGATTTCTTCCATTGCCGGATATGCGCGGGTGACGCCCAATGGGTGACGGCGTATTCCCGCCCGCCCTCCATGACCTCGACATCGTAGCCGAGATAACCCGGGCTTTGTTCTGCCAGGGTGGCGAGCAGGCGTAGCGCCTCTGCCCATTTGGTCGGCGGGTCGCCGTCCCAGGCATCGGTAAACAGGACTGCGAAATAGGTCGGCCGACCATCACCTTCGGGTTCGACGCCGACGAACGCCGCCGTCAAAAGATCCCTGCCCTCGGCGACCGCAATGGACGCCTGGGCGGACATTACGCAGCGCTCCGTTCGACCGCCGGTACCGGTGGTGTGTAGGTGCTCATGATTTCGACGGAAAGGGGCGTCTTGCGCCCAAACAGGCGTTTGACGATGCGCGTCACCTCGATGGCGCAGGCGTCCTCGATGCGCCGGTTCTTCAGGCTCACCTCTTCCATCATTTGCGCCAGAACGCGGGTTTTCCAGCCCTGGATCGCCGCAGGCGTTTTCCAATAACACACGGCCGCTCCCCGGCCATCGTCCAGGCGGCCGGTCTCAAGGCCGAGAAACCCGTCAAGGCGTGGCGCCAGGGAAATCAGTTCATCCATGGCCATGCGGCCCGGCAGGTCAATGTCCCCGCCGACCGGCGTGACGACGGCCGCGTAATAAGGCGGGCGCAAGGTTTCCGCGAGCGATCCCATGGCTCAGCTACCCGTCTTGGTAAAGAAGATGACGTAATCGCGGTCGAAGCCGACGTTCAGCATGACGCGGGCCCGTTCCTCAAGCATGTCGAGGTCGAGGGATTGAGAGCCGAGCAGTTCGACCCGGTGTTCCCACTCGACGCGCTGCGCCTTCAGATCGTCGGCCAGGATCTGTGCCTCGGCGACCTTTTCCTGCATCAGCATCAGGGACGTGACGCCCCGGTCGCCGTGCACGGTGTGGTAAGCGAAATAGGTGCAGGCCAGAATGCCCAGGGACGGTCCCAGGGCCGTGGCCAGTTTTTTCTTCAGAGAGGCAAAGCGCGTCGCCATCGTTTTCATTCCCCAGTATTCCCCACGCCGGTTCCGCGAATCGGCAGGTACGAATCTAAGGAATGATGGTTAATTTTCGGTTAGGACTCGGAAAAGCCCTTTTTTTCCAGTACTTTGGAAATCCGAAAAGGTTAACGCGCCTAACCGAACAGCGCCGCGCCGTTGTAGCGCGCCGTCGGCCCCAGGTCCTCGTTGATGCGCAGCAGCTGGTTGTACTTGGCCAGCCGGTCGGAGCGCGACAAGGACCCGGTCTTGATCTGCCCGGCGTTGGTGGCGACGGCAATGTCGGCGATGGTGGTGTCCTCGGTCTCGCCGGAGCGGTGGGAAATCACCGCCGTGTAGCCGGCCTTATGGGCCATCTCGACCGTCTGCAGGGTTTCCGACAGGGTGCCGATCTGGTTGACCTTGATGAGGATCGAATTGGCGACGCCCTTTTCGATGCCGTCGGCCAGACGCACCGGATTGGTCACGAACAGGTCGTCGCCGACCAGCTGCACCGTGGCGCCGATGGCGTCGGTCAGGGCCTTCCAGCCATCCCAGTCATCCTCGGCCATGCCGTCCTCGATGGATTTGATGGGATAGTTGGCGCAGAGATCCTGATACAGCCGCGCCATTTCGTCGCCGCCAAGGGTCTTGCCGATCCCCTCCATGATGTACTTACCGTCCAGGTAGAATTCGGTCGACGCACTGTCGAGGGCCAGGACCACATCCTCGCCCGGCGCATAGCCGGCGTCGGCGATCGCCTTCATGATGAAGTCGAGGGCTTCTTCCGAGCTGCTCAGGTTCGGCGCGAAGCCGCCTTCGTCACCCACGTTGGTGGCGTGCCCCGCCTTGGCCAGGCCTTTCTTGAGGGTATGGAACACCTCGGCCCCCATGCGCAGGGCGTCGGGGAAATCGTCCGCACCCACGGGCATGATCATGAATTCCTGGAAATCGATGGGATTGTCCGCATGGGCCCCGCCATTGATGATGTTCATCATCGGCACCGGCAGGTCGCGGGCGAAGGCACCGCCGACATAGCGGTACAGCGGCAGGCCCGCCTCCTCCGCCGCTGCCTTGGCGGCCGCCAGGCTGACGCCCAGGATCGCGTTGGCACCGAGCCGCGCCTTGTTGGGCGTGCCGTCCAACTCGATCATCACGTTGTCGATGAACAGCTGATCCTCGACATCCGCGCCGGCCAGGGCGTCGCAGATTTCGCCGTTCACGGCGTCGACGGCGGCCAGTACGCCCTTGCCCAGGTAGCGCGCATCGTCGCCGTCGCGCAGTTCCACGGCCTCGTGGGCGCCGGTCGAGGCCCCCGACGGCACGGCGGCGCGGCCGAGAATGCCCGTTTCCAGGGTCACGTCCACTTCCACGGTGGGATTGCCGCGGGAATCGAGAATTTCTCGGGCGAACACGTCGACGATGGCGGTCATGTCTTTACTCCGGTCAGGTCGGGCCGGTGGGCCGTCGGATGGAATTCAAGGTCGGGGCGTTATAGGGAAACCGGATGGGCCTTGGCCAGCCGGTCGAACGCCGCGAGCGTTTCTAGCACAGCGGGCATGTCGGTTAGATGAATCATGTTGGGCCCGTCGGAAGGTGCCTTGTCCGGGTCCTCGTGGGTTTCCATGAATACGGCGGCGACGCCCACGGCCACGGCGGCGCGGGCCAGCACGGGCGCGAATTCCCGCTGCCCGCCGGAGGTCGCACCCTGCCCGCCCGGCTGCTGCACGGAATGGGTGGCGTCGAACACCACGGGGCAGCCGGTCTTGGCCAGCACCGGCAGGGCCCGCATGTCGGACACCAGGGTGTTGTAGCCGAAGCTCGCCCCCCGCTCGCACACCATGACGCGCTGGTTGCCGGTCGACTTGATCTTGTCGACCACGTTCTGCATGTCCCAGGGCGCCAGGAACTGGCCCTTCTTTACGTTGATGGCGGCCCCCGTCTCGCCGGCGGCGATCAGCAGGTCCGTCTGGCGGCACAGAAAGGCCGGGATCTGCAACACGTCGACCACGGTCGCGGCCTCGGCGCATTGCCCGGCGTCGTGCACGTCGGTCAGCACGGGGCAGCCGATCTGTTTCTTCACCGCCTCGAACACGGGCAAGGCCTTGTCCAGGCCCATGCCGCGCGGGCTGGTGGCGCTGGTCCGGTTGGCCTTGTCGAAGGACGTCTTGTAGATCAGCCCCATGCCCAGCTTGCCGGTCATTTCCTTCAAGGCACCCGCCATGTCCAGCGCGTGGCCCTGGCTTTCCATGGCGCAGGGCCCGGCGATCAACACGAGCGGCAGGCCGTTGCCGATGGTCAGGTCGCCGACGGTGATCGAAGAGGACAAGGGCATTTCCTTAAAAAGGCTGACTTAGACCAAGTGTTGCTTAAACCAATCTGGCCTGCTTGACCGCCGCGTCGATGAACGACGTGAACAGCGGATGCGGCTCGAACGGTTTCGATTTCAGTTCCGGGTGGAACTGCACCCCGATGAACCACGGATGATCGGGGATTTCAACGATTTCCGGCAGCAGACCGTCGGGTGACATGCCCGTGAACTTGAGGCCCGCCGCCTCCAGCCGTGGACGGTATTCCGTATTGACCTCGTAGCGATGGCGGTGACGCTCGGAAATGTCCTGCTGACCATAGATATCGCGGACGCGCGAGCCGTCCTGCAAGGTGCAGGGAAAGGCGCCGAGCCGCATTGTGCCGCCCAGGTTGCCGCCCAGCTTGCGCTGTTCCAATTGGTTGCCGTTCATCCATTCGGTAAGCAGACCGACCACCGGCTCCTTGGCCTGGCCGAATTCGGTCGAACTCGCCCCCTTGATACCGGACAGATTGCGCGCCGCCTCGACCACCGCCATCTGCATGCCGAAGCAGATGCCGAAATAGGGCACGCCGCGCTCACGCGCGAAGGTGACGGCGGAAATCTTTCCTTCCGAGCCGCGCTCGCCGAAGCCGCCCGGGACCAGCACGCCGTGCACGTCCTCAAGGGTATGCAGGGCTTCGCTTTCGGTCTCGAAGATTTCGGATTCAATCCACTTGATGTTGACCTTGACGTTGTTGGCGATACCGCCGTGGGTCAGGGCCTCGATCAGCGACTTGTAGGCATCGGGCAGCACCGTGTACTTGCCGACCACGGCGATCGATACCTCGCCCTCAGGCCGGATCGCGGTCTCGGCGATGGTCTCCCAACGGCTGAGGTCCGGCTCCCCCGTCTCGATGTTGAAATGGCGATAGACGGAGGCATCCAGGCCTTCGGCGTGATAGGCCAGCGGCACCCGGTAAATGGTGTCCACGTCCAATGCCGGGATGACGTCGCGTTCGTCCACGTTGCAGAACAGGGAAATTTTCTTGCGCTCGCCCTCGGGCAGCGGCCGGTCGGCGCGGCACAGCAACACGTCCGGCTGAATCCCGACGCTCAGCAGTTCCTTCACGGAATGCTGGGTCGGCTTGGTCTTCAACTCGCCCGCCGTCGGGATGTAGGGCAGCAGCGTCAGATGCATGTACATCGTGCGGTCGCGGCCCAGGTCGTTGCGCAGCTGACGAATGGCCTCCAGGAACGGCAGGCCCTCGATGTCGCCGACCGTGCCGCCGATTTCGCACAGGATGAAGTCTTCGTCCTCCAGGTTCGAGGTCACGAAGTTCTTGATGGCGTCGGTGACATGCGGAATGACCTGGATGGTGGCGCCCAGATAGTCACCGCGCCGCTCCTTGGCGATCACGTCCGAATAGATGCGGCCCGTGGTCACGTTGTCGGACTGGCGGGAGGCCACGCCCGTGAAGCGTTCGTAATGGCCGAGGTCAAGGTCAGTCTCCGCCCCGTCGTCGGTGACGTAGACTTCGCCGTGCTGATAGGGGCTCATGGTCCCTGGATCAACGTTCAGATAGGGGTCCAGCTTGCGCAAACGGACCTTGAATCCGTTCGCCTGCAGCAAGGCCCCGAGAGCCGCCGATGCCAGTCCTTTTCCGAGGGAAGAGACCACGCCGCCGGTGATGAAGATGAACCGCGTCATGGGCCTACACAATACACTGACGGGTGGTGGGGCAAAAAGAAAAGAGGCGGATATCCCCCCGCCTCTGATCAATGTTCCGGGAGTCGCGGATTCCTGCCATTTCCCTACTTGGCAATCGGGGCTGCAGGGGCTGCGGGTACGCTCGACTCGGGCGCGGTCTGGACCGGCTGGTCGAGAATCGACCCCGTCGCCGCCTTGCGGTCGTGGGCAGCGATGATCGCCAGCACCAACGAGGTGATCATAAACGCGGTCGCCAGGATCGCCGTGGTGCGGGTCAACAGGTCCGCCGTGGCGCGCCCGGTCATGAAGCCGCCCATGCCGCCACCGCCGCCACTGCCGCCAATGCCCAGGCCGCCGCCTTCGGAGCGCTGTAACAGCACCACGCCGACAAGGCCGATGGCCAGCAGCAGGTGAATGACCAGGATCACGTTTTGCATCGAACTTCCTTCCAAACGGGCCGTGCGCAGTCGCCCCGCGCACTGACCCCAATCAGTTGGGCCGCGTTTTACTGCGTTGCAAGGCCGATTACCAGGAGGTTTTGCGCCTTCACGCCACGGCCTCGGCAATCGCCCAGAAATCATCAGCCTTCAGTGCGGCCCCGCCGATCAGCCCGCCGTCGACATCGGCCAAGGCCAGAAGCTCCGCCGCGTTGCCGGGTTTCATCGACCCGCCATAGAGAATGCGCATCCCTGCAGCCGCATCCGCACCGAACCGTCCGGCCAGCGATGCGCGGATCGCCGCGTGCATTTCCTGAGCATCCCCGGGCGTCGCGGTCTTGCCCGTGCCGATGGCCCAGACGGGCTCGTAAGCGATGACCAGATTTTCGGCGCTTGACCCTTCCGGAACGGATCCCGCGACCTGACCAACCACGACCTCGGCGGCGCGGCCGGCGTCGCGTTCCGCTTCGGTCTCCCCGACGCAGACGATGGCCGTCATGCCGGCCGCCTGCGCGGCCTGTGCCTTTGCAAGGACCTGGGCATCCGTTTCCTGATGGTCCGTGCGGCGCTCGGAATGGCCGACGATGACGAAGCTGCAGCCGACCTGGGCCAGCAGGGCCGCGCTGACGTCGCCCGTATGGGCCCCCTGCTCTTTGCCATGACAATCCTGAGCGCCCAAGGCCAGGCCGCTTTCCTCGATTCGGGCGGCGATCATGGGCAGCAGCGGAAACGGCGGGCACAGCGCCATGTCAAAGGCGGGCGGCCCGTCCAGCGCGGTCATGCGCCGGGCCAGCTCACCGGCCAGGGAATCGACCTCGTCCAGTCCGCCGTTCATTTTCCAGTTGCCCGCGATCAGCGGCGTCCGCCCTTGGCTCATGTCGCACCTATGTATTGGATGTATCGGATGGTTTCTCTTGCTGCGCCCCGTCTAACACAGGCCCCCCGGCAAGCCAATCGGCAAGCCGCCAGAATGGCGCCGCAATCGGCGTCCAAGTGGTGTTGCGGGCGTTCCGTGCCCCCTCTATGATGCGCCGCCCCAAGGAGAAGGGCGCAACCCAGAAGGATTTTCCATGCTTCGTCAAATTCGCGAAAAGACCGGCTCACTCGTCGTCAAGATCATCCTCGGTCTGCTTGTCATCAGTTTCGGCGCCTGGGGCATCGGGGACATGGTCCAGTTCCGTCCCGACGATCAGCCCGTCGCCGAAGTGGCCGGCAAGGAATTGTCGCGCCGCGACGTGGAAAACGAGGTCCGCCGCGAGATGGCGCGCCTCAACCCCCGGTTCGCCGGCCAGCTGACGCCGGAAACGGCGCGCCTTCTGGGCCTGCCGCAATCGGTTTTGGGCCAGCTGATCAACGATATCCTGCTGACCAAGGCCGCGCATGACATGGATATCGCCGTGTCCGACACCATCGTGCGCGACGCCGTGCGCGCGTCCAACGCGTTTCGCAGCAACCTGGGCGCCGGCGGCTTCGACCGTCAGAAATTTCAGAACATGCTCTACCAGTTCGGCCTGACCGAACAGGAATTCCTGGAACGCGCGCGTCGCGAACTGGCCCGAGGCCAATTGCTCGACACGGTCGAAGCCGGTGTCGTGGCGCCGGATGTGCTGGCCGAGACCTTCTATCGCTACCGCGAGGAAACCCGCAGCGCGGAAACCCTGTTCGTGACCGACGCGGCGGCCCAGGTCACGACCGAGCCGACCGAGCTTGAATTGCGCGCCTACCACAAAACCAACCCGGCCGCCTTCACCGCGCCGGAATACCGTGCCGTGACCTTGGTCGTGCTCAGCGCCAAGGGCCTGACAGATGTCGCCGCCGTGACCGACGCCGACGTGGAAACGGCCTTCAAGGAACAGGCGGAAGCCCTGGGCACGCCGGAACAGCGCGCCCTGTCGCAGATGGTCCTGCCTGATCAGGCGACCGCCGATACGGCGGCCAAGGCACTGTCCGAAGGACGGGCCTTTGTCGATGTTGCCAAGGAATTCGCCGGTATGGACGAAGCCGGCACGGACCTGGGCACGGTTACCCGCGAAGAGGTCCTGGCGGAAATCGCCGATGCGGCCTTCGCAACACCCGCGGGCGGCGTGACAGCCCCCCTGCCCGGCCCCGGCGGGATTGGGTTCTACATCGTCAAGGTGCGCGAGATCACACCCGCCCATGTCGCCACCCTGGACAAGGTCAAGGAAAAGCTGCGCGCCACGATCGCCCATGAACGGGCTGTCGACGCGCTTTACACTCAGGTCAACCGCATGGAAGACGATCTTGGCAAGGGCATTTCCATCGAAGCCGTGGCAGAGGCCATGAACATCAAGACCATCAAGATCGCAGCCCTGGATTCCGCCGGCAACGGTCTGGACGGCAAACCGGCGGCGGGCCTGCCGGAAAATGCCCAGGCCATCGTCGCCTCCGCGTTCGAGACCGAGGAAGGGGCCGATTCCACCCTGCGCGAAATGGGCGACGACGCCTTCTTCGTGCTGCGCGTGGACAAGGTGACCAAGCCGGCGGTGCGCCCCCTTGAGACGGTCAAGGAGCAGGTCAAGGATGCCATCATGGCCGAACGCAAGCGCGACGCCGCCCTGGCCTTTGCCAAGCAGTTGGCCGAACGCCTGAAAACGGTCGAGGACGCCAAGGCCGTCGCCGCCGATGCCGGGGTCGCCTATGCGGAAACCAAGTCCCTGAAACGCTATATGGCGCGCAGCCAGTCGGACCTTCCCGGCCAGGTGTTGCAGGATATCTTCACCCTGAACATGGGCGAGGCCAAGGTGACCCGTGCCGAAGGTGGCTATTTCATCGCCCGCCTGAAATCCATCACCCAGGCCGACCCGGCCGCCGACACGACCGGCGTCGACACGATGCGACAGGAACTGGCATCCGTCCTGAAGGATGACCTGGTGACGCAATTGGCGGGAGCCTTGCGCAAGGACCTTGGCGTGACCGTCCATCAGGACGTTCTGAACCAGATTTTGAACCCCGGCGCGACGCCGGCAGCGGCCAACTAGACCAGGCCGGGCGGACGCGCGGACCCATGAAGATCGAACCCGCATTTGACGGCTTTGCCGCGGCTTACGAGCGTGGAGAGCCGCAGGTTCTTTGGACATCTCTGGTCGCGGATGTGGAAACGCCCGTGTCGGCGTTCCTCAAGCTGGCGCGCGGCAAGCCCTACAGCTTCGTCTTGGAAAGTGTCGAAGGCGGCGCCGTGCGCGGCCGTTATTCGTTCATCGGGCTGGACCCGGACCTGATCTGGCGCTGTCAGGGCAATACGGCGGAAATCAACCGCGACGCCCTGGACGATGTCGACGCCTTCGCCCCCTGCCCTGTCGCCGAAACCGAAGGAACCATTGCCTCCCTGCGTTCGCTGGTCGCGGAATCCCGCATCGACCTGCCGGAAGGCCTGCCGCCCATGAGCGCCGGGTTGGTCGGCTATGCCGCCTATGACACGGTGCGTCTGGTCGAAGACATTCCCGACGGCAACCCGGACACCTTGGGCATTCCCGACGGCGTGTTCATCCGCCCAACCGTGATGGCTGTTTTCGACACCATCAAGGACGTGATCTCCGTGTTCACGCCCGTCTGGCCCCGGGACGACGTGGATGCGCAGAACGCCTACGGCATCGCCGTGGAAAGGCTGCGCCGCATCGTCGGTGATTTCGACACCCCCCTGCCGGAGGCCGCGCGCGCCCATCCGGAAAGCGACGTGCCGGACCTTGCCCCCGCGTCCAACATGACCCAGGGCGAATTCCACGCCATGGTCGAAAAGGGCAAGGAATACATCAAGGCCGGCGACGTGTTTCAGGTCGTTCTGTCGCAGCGTTTTTCCGTGCCCTTCCCCTACCCGCCCTTCGCGCTTTACCGCGCCCTTCGGCGGCTCAACCCCTCGCCGTTCCTGTTCTTCCTGGATTTCGGCGGTTTCGCCATCGTCGGATCGAGCCCGGAAATTCTGGTCCGCATGCGCGAGGGCAAGGTCACCATCCGGCCCATCGCCGGCACCCGGCGGCGCGGCAAGGACGCGGCCGAGGACCAGGAACTGGCCAACGACCTTTTGACCGACCCGAAGGAACTGGCTGAACACCTGATGCTGCTGGACCTGGGCCGCAACGACGTGGGCCGCGTGGCGGAAACGGGCACGGTCAAGGTTACCGAGCAGTTCAACATCGAGAACTATTCCCACGTCATGCACATCGTCTCCAACGTCGAAGGCACCTTGAAGCCGGACCTGGACGCCCTGGACGCCCTCTATGCGGGCTTTCCGGCGGGCACGGTATCCGGGGCGCCCAAGGTCCGCGCCATGGAGATCATCGACGAATTGGAGAACGTGCGGCGGGGCGTCTATGCCGGCTGCATCGGCTATTTCGGCGCCGACGGCGACATGGACAGCTGCATCGCGTTGCGCACGGCCGTGGTCAAGGACGACACCATGTACGTCCAGGCCGGCGGCGGCGTGGTCCATGATTCCAGCCCCGAAGGCGAATACCAGGAAAGCATCAACAAATCCCGGGCCCTGATCCGTGCCGCCGAAGAGGCCGTGAAGTTCGCGGGATAGCCTAGCCGGAGGTTTCCGGCAGGCCTGTCTGGGCCGCCGGCGGCCGGTGCAGCACCCTGGAAACGCCGACCAGTTCGAACCCGTCCGCCTGAACCTTGGTCAGCCAAGTCTTCAGCGCGCGCAGCGTGATATCGCGGGGATGGGCGATGGCAATGGCGATACCGCGCTTGCGGGCCTCCGCCTCAACCTTGGCAAGCTGCTTGTTGACGAAGGCCTCGTCGTCCTTGTGGTCGATGAACACGTCGCGGGTGGCAAAGGGCACCCCCGCCTCGCGGGCGGTTTTGGCGCCGACGCTGTCGCGACTGGTCACGGAATCCAGAAAAAACAGCCCGCGCGCCTTCAACTCACCCATGACCAGACGCATGCCGGCAAGATCGCGGGTGAAGCGGCTGCCCATATGGTTGTTGATGCCCTGATAGCCAGTCATCTGTTCCAGGTTCCAACGCAAGTTGGCCAACAATTCGGCCTCCGGCGTGCCCGTCAGCAGCACGTTGGGGCCCGGGTCGGCTTCCGGGCTTTCCGGCTCCATAGCGACGTGGAGCATGATCTCATGCCCCAGGGCGGCGGCCTCGGCCACTTGCTTCTTCAGATCACGGGCATAAGGCAGGAACGACAGGGTCACCTTTGCCGGCAGCTTCATGGCGCGGGCCGAGCGCCGCTGATCCACCCCCATGTCGTCGATCACGATGGCGATCATCGGCTTGGCGGCGAGCGGCGGCGGCGCGGCCTTGGGCAGCGGCGTCATGACGGCGGTATCGGGGGCTTGCGGTTGTTCGGCGGCGACTGGCAGAGTTTCGGGAAGCACCGGCGCGGCCGGTTTCTGCTCTTCGACCCGGGCAACCGGCAGCGTAGGATAACTGTCCGTCACAGGCGCGGTCTCTGGCGCCGACATCTCCGGCGCCGTCGCGGATTGCGTCACATGGCGGGGAGCTGGGGTCACGATCTCCGCGACCTGGCCCTGTTGTGTGGGCGGATACTGGACGGCGGCCGGCGTGTCCTTGTGGCCGTTGCCGGACAGCATAACCACAACCAACACCAGAACCGCGCCCGCCAGGCCCCCCCCCAGCGCCGCGAGACGCACCGCAGGATCCTTGATCGCCGTCTTGAATAGTCCGCTGGGCTGTTCCGTCATTGCTTTCACTTGATAAGTTACGTCACGCCCGTTCTTGATCTGTGCTGGTACTCCTCCGGCCCCCGGGCCGTCAAGGCGGCGCACACCCGGGGATCGCTGAAAGCAAAAGGCTTCGCCCCGCCAGCTGCCGAACGCCGGGAATTCGCGACCTAAGATCATGCAACTGCGCTTGGGCTCCCAAGACAGCGGCAACGCTGATGAGTTGTTGACGACGGCCCCCTGCGAAAAGCCCTGGTCAAACGGCTGAACTCTACCGATATATGCTGTTCCATAAGGGCTAATGTCCTTGACCCACGGCGACGCCAAGGGGCATTGTGGCGCCCGATTTTACGGCTCCTGTCCGGCATTCCGCCGGCATGTCAGAAACCATGTCCAAGGTGTTGAATGTTTGTCCTTATCGACAATTACGACAGCTTCACGTTCAACCTGTGGCACTACCTGGGGGAACTGGGGGCCGAGGTCACCGTTCACCGCAACGACGTGGTGACGCCGGAAGACGTTCTCGCCCTCAAGCCGCAAGGCATCGTGATCTCACCCGGGCCCTGCGATCCGGACAAGGCGGGTATCTGCCTGGACCTGATCGCCGCCGCCGCTGGCAAGGTGCCGATCCTGGGGGTGTGCCTGGGTCATCAGTGCATCGGCCAGGCCTTTGGGGCCAAGGTCGTGCTGGCGCCCAAGCCCATGCACGGCAAGGTGTCGACCATCACCCACGACGGCACCGGCGTGTTCACCGGGATCGACAGCCCGTTCACGGCGACCCGCTACCACTCCCTGACCATCGACCCGGCGACGGTGCCCGATTGCCTGCGCGTCACCGCCCGCAGCGAGGACGACGTGATCCAGGGCATCGCCCACCGCGACATGCCGATCTACGGCGTTCAGTTCCACCCGGAAAGCATCGCGTCCGAGAACGGCCACACGTTGCTGCGGAACTTCATCGGCATGACCGGCACCAAGGCGGCGGCATGAGCGACGCGCTCAAGCCCTTTCTGGCCAAGGTTGCCGACGGCACCGCGCTGACCGCGCAGGAGGCGGAGGACGCGTTCGCCGTCATCATGTCGGGCGAGGCCACCTCGGCGCAGATCGCCGGGCTTCTCATGGCGCTCCGCGTGCGCGGCGAAACCGTCGACGAAATCACCGGCGCCGTGCGCGCCATGCGCGCCAAGATGCTGCCCGTTACGGCCCCCGCCGGGGCGATCGACGTGGTCGGCACCGGCGGCGACGGATCCGGCACGTTCAACATCTCGACCGGGGCCGCATTGGTTGTCGCCGGCTGCGGCGTGCCCGTGGCCAAGCACGGCAACCGGGCGCTGTCGTCGAAATCGGGGGCGGCGGACGTGCTGACTTCGTTGGGCGTCAATCTGGACGCCGAACTGCCCCTGGTCGAACGCGCCATTGCCGAAGCCGGGATCGGCTTCCTGATGGCGCCCCGCCATCACGCGGCGATGAAGCATGTCATGCCGGCGCGGGTCGAAATGGGCGTGCGCACGATTTTCAACATCCTGGGCCCCCTGTCCAACCCGGCCGGAGTCACCCGCCAGTTCACCGGCGTGTTCGCCCGGCAATGGGCCGAACCGCTCGCCCAGGTCCTGAAAAACCTGGGATCCGAAGCCTGCTGGGTCGTGCATGGCGAGGACGGTCTGGACGAGTTGACGACCACCGGGCCGTCGTTCGTCGCCCAACTGAAGGCCGGCGCCATTACGACCTTCACCGTGACGCCCGCCGACGCAGGCCTGCCGACGGCACGGCCCGAAGACCTCAAGGGCGGCTCGCCCGAGGTCAATGCCCAGGCGATCCGCGACCTTGTCTCAGGCAAAAAGGGTCCTTACCGTGATATCGTGCTGCTCAACGCGGCGGCGTCGCTTGTCGTTTCCGGCAAGGTGGACGACCTGAGGTCGGGCGTGGCCAAGGCGGCGCAGGCGATCGACGGCGGGGCGGCGGCACAAGCCCTGGACCGGCTGGTCGCCATCACAAACGGGGGGACATGAGATGGCTGAAAAACCCGCCAACGTGCTGGACAAGATCATCGCCGACAAGCGCGTCCACGTGCTTGCGCAGAAGAATAATGTCAGCCTGCAAGACCTTAAAAAACAAGCGCATGAGCAATCGACGCCGCGCCGGTTTTTGCATGCCCTGCGGGATGCGTCGCGGGGCGGTTTCGGGCTGATCGCCGAGATCAAGAAGGCCTCGCCCTCGCAGGGCGTGATCCGCGCCGATTTCGATCCGCCCGCCCTGGCCCGGGCCTATGAAGCCGGCGGGGCGACCTGCCTGTCCGTGCTGACGGACGAGCCCTATTTCCAGGGCCGGCCCGAATACCTGATGGCCGCGCGGGCGGCCTGCGCCCTGCCCGTGCTGCGCAAGGACTTCATGATCGACCCCTATCAGGTGGTCGAAGCCCGCGCCATGGGCGCGGATTGCATCCTGCTGATCATGGCGGCGCTTGACGACGCGACGGCGCGCGACCTCGAACATTGCGCCTTCGACCTGGGCATGGATGTGCTGATCGAAGTCCACGACACGGACGAACTTGACCGCGCGCTGCGCCTGCAGAGCCCCCTGATCGGCATCAACAATCGTGACCTGACGACCCTCAAGGTGTCCTTGGAAACCACGGAACGCTTGGCCCGCGGCGTGCCCGACGACCGTGTCCTGGTCAGCGAAAGCGGCCTGAATTCCGGGGCCGATCTGAAACGTATGGCAACCGCCGGGGCGCGCTGCTTTCTGATCGGTGAATCCCTGATGCGTCAGGACGACGTCGAAAACGCCACGCGCACCCTGCTGTCGACCGCACGGGCGGCGGCCTAAGACCAAGCATAAGGATAGGCGGGCATGGCCGACGATTTCACCCATCTGGACGCCGAGGGCAACGCCGTGATGGTCGACGTCTCGTCCAAGGACGCGACGGAACGCACCGCCACGGCCAAGGGCAGCGTCATCATGGCGCCGGAAACCCTGCAGCGCATCCTGGACCGGGGCGTCAAGAAGGGTGACGTGCTGTCCGTGGCGCAATTGGCCGGCATCATGGCCGCCAAGCGCACGCCGGACCTGATCCCGCTGTGTCATCCCCTGATGCTGACCTCGGTCAAGGTCGACCTGACCTGTGATCCGGCGCGCAATGCCGTGGATATCACCGCGACCTGCCGCCTGAGCGGCCAGACGGGGGTCGAGATGGAGGCCCTGACGGCGGTCACCGTCGCTGCCCTCACGGTCTATGATATGTGCAAGGCCGTCGACCGGGGCATGCGGATCGAGGACGTGCGTCTGACCCATAAATCCGGCGGCAAGTCCGGCACCTTCGACGCCGCATAAAACACCAGGAAACCCGCCGCCATGCTGTCCGTCATCGACGCCTTGGAAAAAGTCTCCGCCGGCTGCGGCCTGCTGCCGGCGGAACAGATCTCGCTGGATGCGGCCCTCGGCCGGGTGCTGGCGCAGGACGTGGCTTCGACCCTGACCCATCCGCCCACCGCCGTCTCGGCCATGGACGGCTATGCCGTGCGCTGGGACGACCTGGCGGCCATTCCCGCCGATCTGACGGTGATCGGCGAAGCCGCCGCCGGTCATGTCTTCTCAGGCGCCCTCGCCCCCGGTCAGGCGGCCCGCATCTTCACCGGCGGCGCCCTGCCCGAAGGGGCCGACACGATCGTCATCCAGGAAGACACGGAACGCCACGGCGACACCGTGCGGGTGACCGAAAAACCCGCCGAAAAGGGCGAGTTCGTGCGCCCGGCAGGGCTTGATTTCAAGGAAGGCGAGGTGCTGCTGAGCGCCGGGCAGGTCATCACCGCGCGCGGCGTCGGATTGGCCGCCGCGATGAACGTTCCCTGGCTGATGGTGCGCCGCCGGCCCCGCGTCGCCTTCGTCGCCACGGGCGACGAGGTCGTGATGCCGGGCCAGCCCGTCGGCCCGGGCCAGATCATTTCCTCCAACAGCCTGGCCCTTGCGGCCTATATCACCGCGATGGGCGGCCAGCCGGTCAGCCTGGGCATTGCCCGCGACACCCCGGAAAGCTTGGCGGAAACGCTGGCGGGGGCGCGCGGCGCCGACCTTCTGGTGACCATGGGCGGGGCGTCGGTCGGCGACCATGATCTGGTGCGCCAGGTGCTGGGCGGGCGCGGGTTCGAACTGGATTTCTACAAGATCGCCATGCGCCCGGGAAAACCGCTGATTTTCGGCCATATCGACGGCACGCCCATGCTCGGTCTGCCGGGCAATCCCGTATCCACGGGCGTGACCAGCGCCCTGTTCCTGCGCGCCGCCTTCGCCAAAATGCTGGGGCTGGTGGAGGAACGCAGGGAATCCACCGCCGTCTTGGGCGCGGACCTGCCCGCCAACGGCAAGCGCGAGGACTACATGCGGGCCAGCCTGGAAACCGCGGCTGACGGCCGTGCCGTGGCGACCGCTTTTCCCCGCCAGGACAGCGCCATGCTGGCGGCCTTCACCAAGGCCGACTGCCTGATCATCCGCGACATCGGCGCCCAGCCCGCCAAGGCCGGGGATCTGGTGCGTATCCTGCCCCTCGGCTTCGGCGCCCTTCGGTTCTAAGCCTCCCCTGACCGCCCCTTGCCGCGATATGTCCCCCACCAATCCGATTCAAAGTTGACACGATACGTGAACTAAAGTAGAACATATGGTGTATATTCAGGTTGCATCATACTGTTCGCGGTTGTATTTCCGCGAAACATCAGATGAAACCAAGGCAAAGGTCTGAATGGTGTCGGTGGTCACGGACTTAAGTTCCGCATTTGATCCCGAACCATCGACGGCCAAAGGGGCGGAGACAGCATGCTCACCAAAAAGCAGTACCAACTTCTCGTGTTCATCGACAAAAAGCTCAATGAATCCGGCGTATCTCCGTCGTTCGAGGAAATGAAGGAAGCCCTCGACTTGCGCTCCAAATCGGGCATCCACCGCCTCATCACGGGGTTGGAGGAACGGGGCTTCATCCGCCGCCTGCCCCACCGCGCGCGGGCGCTTGAGGTTCTGCGTCTGCCGGAAAACATGGACGACGGCCAATCCACACCGCGCCCTGCCCCGCCCGCCACCAACGTCATTCCCGGTCGCTTCGGCAGCGGCCCCGTACCGCTTTCCGGTGGCGGCGATGTCGGTCGCCCCGGCGAGGCTGTGTCCCTGCCGCTCTACGGGCGGATCGCCGCCGGCACGCCGATCGAGGCATTGCGCGATCATTCCAACGCCGTTGACGTGCCGCCCTCCATGCTCGGCGGTGGCGAACACTACGCGCTGGAGGTCGATGGCGATTCCATGGTCGAGGCCGGCATCCACGATGGCGACACGGTCATCATCAAACGCACCAACACGGCGGACAACGGCGCCATTGTGGTGGCCCTGGTCGAGGGTTCGGAAGTGACCTTGAAGCGCCTGCGCCGCAAGGGCGCCTCGATCGCCCTGGAGCCCGCCAACAAGGCCTATGAAACCCGCATTTTCGGCCCCGATCAGGTCGAGGTTCAAGGCTGCCTCGTCGGCCTCATGCGCAAGTACTGACCCCTCACAAGTACGCCCCCACTCACCGCTTCCGCCCTTGACGCACGACCCAGGGTCGTCTGCCGCGTCCATCGTTGACCGCCTGCACCTTGATCGCCGTGCCCAGGGTGATGCTATGGGCTCCCTTGGCCTTGAGGTCGAACAGATCGATCACCAGCGCGCCCATACCCCCCGTTCCATCACAGGCCCGCCCGGCCGGAATCAGGGCGATCACCAGATCGGCGCGGCCGCAATCTTCGGCCAGGGCGCCGCGGGTTTCGGCGAGCACCACCCGCCAGCCGGCGCGGATCAGAACGCAGCCGACACCGTCACAACGCAGACCGTCTCTCTGGAGACGGCCATATCCTCCGTCACGCGCCCATTGGACGGCTTCTTCTGCGCGGTCCCCCGCGTGTTCCAGCCAATTTTCCCGGGTGAACCGGCCGTGGCGCAGGGAGGAA
>CAXAVJ010000044.1:0-26978 GCA_963972065.1 uncultured Rhodospirillaceae bacterium | reverse complement strand
CCAGGTCGGCCAGGCGGCGGATGTCGCCCCGGTTGGAGGCGCCGACCAGATGCGACAGCATGTGGACATCGGCGAACATGCGTTCCGACAATTCCGTGGTCGCGGCGGGGTGGCTGAGAATCGCCCAGTAGGGGCCGGGAATGTCGCCGGCGGCCATGGCCTCGACCCAGGCGTCTTCCAGGCCCTTGGCGTCCTTGATCCCGCGCAGGCGGCGGATCGCCGCCGCGTGCTTGCGGTCCAGCAGCTTGGTCAGCAGCTTGGCCGCGCGGCCCGGCTGGTCGGCTTCCTTCACGAAAAAACCGTGAAGCTGATAGTCGATGGGGAAGTCTTTGCGGATTTTCAGGGGCAGCTTGCGGGCCAGGGCGCGCAGATCGGCCAGGGTCAGGCAGGTGCCCAGGATTGAGCAGTGCCATCCGGCGGTCATTTCCCACAGCCGCTTGCGCCGCGCCGTGGCGTGCAGGTGGAGATCGTCGTCGCCGCAAAGGTCGCACATCGGTGCGTGTGTCTCCGGTAGGCCGGACAGGGGGCGCATGAAGGCTGGCTTGCCGATGCGCGCCGTTTCCTGCCGCAGGGGTTGATTGTCGACAACATATGCAAATGATTATCAATTGCACAAGTGAAAATTTCAGTCCTAATTTCCTGGCGCATCTGCCGTCTATGGAAGGTTGTCTGCCGGAATTATCTTGATATCTTTAAAAGTGATATTAAAAGAAATTAGTTATCTCAATTTATGAGTAATCTGCCATGGAGCTTTCCGATCTCCGTATTTTCGAGGCGGTCGCCCGCACCGGCGCCATGAACCGCGCGGCGGCGGAACTGCACACCGTGCAGTCCAACGTGACCGCGCGCGTGCGCCTGTTGGAGGACGGCCTGGGTGCTGCCCTGTTCGAACGCCATTCCCGGGGCGTGCGTCTGACGCCGGCGGGGGAACGCCTGCTGCCCTTCGCCAAGGCGGCGGCGCGGCTGATGGCCGATGCCCGGCGCGCGGTCGCCGACGACGGCGTGCCGCAGGGCGATCTGGTCATCGGGTCCCTGGAAACCACGGCGGCTCTGCATCTGTCGCCGGTCCTGACCGGCTTCGCGGCCGCCCATCCCGGGGTCGATCTGGCGATCCGCACGGGCACCACGGCGGAACTGATCGACGACGTCTTGGAAGGCCGGGTCGAAGGGGCCTTCGTCTGCGGGCCGGTCGATCACCCGGATCTTGTTGCGGAGACCGCGTTTCACGAGGACCTGGTCGCGGTTACCGCCCCGGGGGTCGCCGATCTGCGCGACCTGACCGCCCTGGGCGAGGTCAAGATCGTGGTTCTGCGCGCCGGATGCTCATACCGACGCAAGCTGGAGGAAATCCTGGCCGCGCGCGGCGTGACCGGCCTGCGTATTCTGGAATTCGGCACCATTGAAACCATTCTGGGCTGCGCCGCCGCCGGCCTGGGCGTGACCTTGCTGCCGCGCGGCATCGCCCGTGATGCGGCGGAGCGGGGCCGCGTGCGCCTGCACGCGCTGCCCGCCCGCGAGGGCCGGGTGACGACTTTGTTCATCCGCCGCAAGGACGGCTATCGCGCGCCGGCCATGGCGGCCTTCATGAATCATTTGTATCCGGTCCGCGCCGCCGCCGAATAGGTATCTGCCGGCGAGATAACGCCTATCGCGGGAAACCGTTTTCCGACGCGCGGGATGCGGGGGTAATCTTGGTCACCCCTATCCACCGCCGGAGGACCACCATGCCCGCCCAGACCCCCCTGATGACCCGTTTGGGCATGACCCTGCCCGTGATCCAGGCCCCCATGGCCGGCGGCAGCGACACGCCGGACTTGGTGGTCGCCGTGTCCGAGGCGGGCGGCTTGGGATCCATGGGCGCGACCTATCTAACGCCGGAGGCCCTCCGAGCAGCTGTCGACAAGGTCCGCGGCCAGACCAACCGGTCCTTCGGGGTCAACCTGTTCGCGCCGCAGCCGGTGCCGTCGCTTCCCGACGACGCGGAGACCACCGTCGCCGCCGTCCAGCGCGCGGGCGCGGATGTGGACGCGCCGGAACCGGTGCTGCCGGAAACCATGACGGATCCGTTCGAAAAAACCTTTCCCGTGGCACTCGACAGCGGCGCCAAGGTGTTCAGCTTCACCTTCGGCCCGATCCCGTCCGAGGCGATCGCGGCGCTCAAGACGCGGGGCACCTTCGTCATGGGGACGGCGACGACCCCGGCGGAGGCGGTCGCCCTGGAACGGTTGGGGGTCGACGCGGTGGTTGCCCAGGGCGGCGAAGCCGGCGGCCATCGCGGCACCTTCGCGGGATCCTTCGAGGCGGCGATGATCGGCACCATGGCCCTGGTGCCGCAGGTCGTCGACGCCGTCTCCGTGCCCGTGGTCGCGTCCGGCGGGATCATGGACGGGCGGGGCATCGCCGCGGCCCTGGCGCTCGGCGCCCAGGCGGTGCAGATGGGCACGGCCTTTCTGACCTGTGACGAGGCCGGCACGCCTGACTGCTACAAGATGGCGTTGCTGTCCGCCCAACCCGAACAGACGCGCATTACCCAGGCCTTTTCCGGCCGCTTCGCCCGCGGCATCGAGAATCGCTTCATGGCGATGATGGAAGGCGACGGGGCGGAAGCCGCACCGCTGCCCTTTCCATGGCAGAACGCCCTGACCCGGCCCATGCGCACGGCGGCGGCAAAGGCCGGCGACGCGGGCCTGCTGTCCCTTTGGGCGGGGCAAGGGGTGGGGTTGTCCCGGCGCCAGACGGCGGCGGAACTGATGGCTCGGCTGGCGGCGGAAACAGAGGCCGCGATTGCCAGGCTGGCCTAGGCGCCGCGCCTGACTAGATCGGCGAACAGGTCAGCCAGATTTGCTCGGCCCTCGAACCCGATCCCGGGCAGTTCCGGCGGCGTTACGTGACCGTCGGTCACAATTCCATCGTCGGTCAGCCCGCCGAAGGGTTGGAAGTTGTGGGGGTTGACCTCGGCCCCGCCCAGGCCCAGGGCCGCCACGGCATGCAGGGTGAACAGATGCCCGCCATGGGGCCAGAACGACCGCCGGTTCCAGCCCATGCCCTCGGCCAGTTCGATCATGCGGATATATTCCGGCAGGCCGTAGCAATGGGCGATATCGAACAACAGGATATCCCGGTCCGCCCGCAGACCACCGTGACGCAGCAGGTTGCGTGCATCCGCGGCTCCGAAATTCCCTTCGCCCGCCGCGATAGGAGGGGCGTAAGCTGCCGCCACCTGGGCCAGTAGAGTGAAGTCCAAGGGATCGCAGATATCCTCGAACCACATAAGACCCAATGATTGGAACGCCTCTGCTGCCGCCATGGCCTGTTCCGGCCCGTAACTGTAGACCGCATCCACCGCCAAGTTGCCGGCCCCGTCCAGGACGTCGGCGGCGACCTCAACGCGGGCTAGATCTTCCGCCAGCCCTGCCGCGCCGACCTTGATCTTGGCGTGGGTGTAGCCGGCATCCCGGAACGAGGCCATTTCGTTTTTCAGCCGCTCCCGGTCGTCCGTGGGGTAGTAATAGCCGCCCCCGGCGTAAACGGGTACGGGGGCCGCAGCCAGAGCCTCGTCGCGGCCCAGGCGGCGGGCGAGATAACGCCAAAGCGGCAGGTTCGCCGCCTTGGCCGTCGCGTCCCAAATCGCCATGTCCAGGGCGCCGACGGCGACGCTGCGCTCGCCATGACCACCGGGTTTTTCACCTGTCATCATAGCGGCCCAGGCGCGGTCCGGGTCGGGGCCGCCGGTTGCCGCATCCCCCAGGTCCGTTGCCGCCAACAGGCGCGGGGCGAAGCGGTCGCGGATCAGCCCGCCCTGGGCGAAGCGCCCGATGGAGGCGAAGCCGTATCCCACGACAGGCTCTCCGTTCCGCACCAAGTCCGTCACCACGGCGACGGCGCTGGTGTCCAGGCCGCCCGGCGGGATCGCCGGATCGGCGTAGCGGGAAATCGGCAGGGTCCGTTCCAGGACGGCGGTGATCTTCATGGTCGGCCTCGGGCGGTGCGGGCGGGCAGTTGTTGCCCGCACCATACACCGACCGGGCCGTTTCGCGAGCCCTCGCGCCGCCGGTCAGGCCGCCCGGTAGCGGGCCAGCCAGTGGGCGTAGGGGGCCGGCAGGGTCGCCCAGGCCGGATTGTCCACGCCCAATTCCTGTGCCGCCATGTAGGGCCAGTGCGGGTTGGCCAGCAGCGGCCGCCCCAGCATGACAAGGTCGACCTGGCCGTCGCGGATCATCTGGTCCGCCTGGGCCGGCTGGCTGATGTACCAACTGGTCGCGGCGGGCAGGCCGGTTTCCCGGCGCACCCGTTCGGCGACCGGCGCCAGGAAGGCGGGGCCCCAGGGGATGCTCGCCTCTGGCGACGAGAAGCCCATGCTGACGTCGATGAAATCCAGGCCCGCTTCCTTGAACCGGTTCACCAGGGCGATGGATTCGGTCAGGGTTTCCTCGTCCCGGCCATCGAATTCGATGACCCCGAACCGGGCCGTGAGCGGCAGGTTTTCCGGCCAGACTTCGCGCACGGCGGCCAGGGTTTCGACCAGGAACCGGCCCCGGTTTTCGGCGCTGCCGCCGTATTCGTCGTCGCGCTGATTGGAATGAGCGGAAAAGAAGCTTTGCGCCAGATAGCCATGGGCGAAATGCAGGGTCAGCCACTTGAACCCGGCGTCGCGGGCGCGTTTGGCGGCGGCGACGAAATCCCCCCGCACGCGGTCGATGTCGGCCTTGGTCATGGCGCGGGGCACCTTGGGCAGGCCCCCGCCGTAGGCGATGGCCGAGGGGGCGATGGTTTCCCAGCCGCGCGGATCGTCCGCGGCGATGTGGTCATCGCCTTCCCACGGGCGGTTGGCGCTGGCCTTGCGCCCGGCATGGCCGATCTGAATGCCGGGCACGGAACCCGCCGCCTCGATCTCGCGGGCGACGGCGGCCAGGGCCTCAGCCTGGGCGTCGTTCCAAAGGCCCGTGCAGCCGGGGGTGATGCGGCCTTCGGGCGAGACGGCGGTGGCCTCGACGATGACCAATCCGGCGCCGCCCCGGGCCAGGGCGGGCACATGGACGCGGTGCCAGTCGTTGGGCATGCCGTCCACGGCGGAATACTGACACATGGGCGACGCTGCGATGCGGTTGCGCAGGGTGACGTCTTTCAGGGTAAAGGGATCGAACAGGGTCGACATGGGGAAACTCCGTAAATGAGTGGGGGTTGGCTGTATCGCCGTTAGTTCTATAGTTCGATAAATTTCGAACAATAGCAATACCGAAATTTGCGTGTTACAAAATCATCATGCGACCGTTCAAACACCCGGAGATCGACGCCGTCACGCTGGAGCATCTGCTGCATGCTCTCAGCGACCCGGTGCGCATGGACATCGTCCGCCGCCTGGCGGATGAGGGCGAGGCGAGCTGCAACGCCCTGGACGGCGGCCGCCCGAAATCGAGCATGTCTCATCACTTCCGGGTGCTGCGCGAGGCTGGTCTGGTGTGGACGCGCAACGACGGCACCGTGCACATGAACTCCCTGCGCCGCAAGGAACTGGACAAGCGTTTTCCCGGCCTGATGAAGGCGGTGCTCACGGCGAAGTGAGCAATATCCGGCGGCGTCCGTTTGGCGCAGACGGCGGTGGGCGTTAGACTTCGGGATGATGAGCAAGCATTTCCTTTATGTCGCCGACCCCATGTGTTCCTGGTGCTGGGGCTTTTCCCCGGTCATCGATAAGGTCGCCGAATCGTTTGGTGCCGAGGCGCCCGTGCGGGTCATGGTCGGCGGGCTACGTCCCGGCACGGTCCATCCCATGCGCGGCAAGGACAAGGATTACATCCGCGACCATTGGCATCATGTGCAGGACGCCACGGGTCAGCCCTTCGACTTCGCCTTTTTCGATCAGGACACTTTCGTCTACGACACGGAACCGGCCTGCCGCGCCGTCGTCACGGCGCGCAAGATCGACGAATCCCGGGCATTGCCGTTCCTGGCCCATCTGCACCGCGCGTTCTATGTCGATAACCGCGACACGGCGAAGGAAGCCGTGCTTGCCGATATCGCCGGCGAGTTCGGTTTCGACCGCGACGAATTCTTCGCCCTGCTGACCTCCCCCGACATGCGTGAAGAAACCCAGGGCGATTTCTGGTTCGCGCAAAGCTCCGGCATCACCGGGTTTCCGACCCTGCTCGCCGTCGAGGACCAGAAGGCCATGCTGGTCACGGCGGGGTATCTGCCTTGGGAAAATCTGGCGGAGCCGCTGGCCGGCTGGGTTGCGGCCTAGGCGCTTCATTTCCCCCTCTGTGCGCTCCGGGTTGCTTTTCCGCGCCCCCTTGTCGATGCTGCCGTTCCGGCGTGCGCAAAAGGTCGCGCCGCGATGACCATCAATAATACGGAATGCGGGACATGGAAGCTCTTCAAGGATTGAAAGTGATTGAACTGGGCCAATTCGTGGCTGGGCCCTTCGCGGCCAAGACGCTGGCCGATTTCGGCGCCGACGTGATCAAGGTCGAGGCGGCGGGTGCCGGCGATGGCTTGCGAAAATGGCGCATCGTGCAGGACGGCACCTCGCTTTGGTGGGAGATCCAGTCGCGCAACAAGCGTTCGGTCTGTCTTGACCTGAAGTCCCCGGAAGGCCGTGACGTGGTTCTCACCCTGGCCAAGGAAGCCGACGTGGTGATCGAGAACTTCAAGCCGGGCACCCTGGAGAAATGGGGCCTGGGCTGGGAGCAGCTTCACGCCATCAATCCCAAGCTGGTCATGCTGCGGATCTCCGGCTTCGGCCAGACGGGCCCCTACAAGGACAAGCCGGGGTTCGGCGTTTTGGGCGAATCCATGGGCGGGCTGCGCTATATCACCGGCGAGCCGGGCCGCGTGCCGGTGCGGGTCGGCATTTCCATCGGTGACACCCTGGCGTCGATGCACGGGGTGATGGGCCTGATGTTCGCCCTGCACCATGTCAACGTGAACGGCGGCGAGGGCCAGGTGGTCGACGTCGCCCTCTATGAATCCGTGTTCAACGTGATGGAAAGCACCCTGACAGAATATACCTCCGCCGGGGTCGTGCGCGAGCGCACGGGCAGTGCCCTGCCGGGCATCGTGCCGACCAACGCCTATCTGTGCAAGGACGATCAATACGTCCTGATCGCCGGCAACGGCGACAGCATCTTCCAGCGCTTGATGACCGAGATGGGCCGCCAGGACCTGGCCGACGATCCGGAACTGAAACATAACGATGGCCGCGCGCGGCATGTGGAGCGGATCGACGCGGCGATCCAGGAATGGGCGGCAACCATGACCTGTGACGAGGTTATCGCGCGGCTCGACGCCGTCTCCGTCCCCGTCGGCAAGACCTATACCATCGCCGACATCGTCGAGGACCCCCAGTACCAGGCGCGTGAGATGATCCTGGATACGGTGACCTCCCACGGCAAACCCATGAAGACCCCGGGCATCGTGCCGAAGCTGAGCGCCACGCCGGGCCGGGTGAAACATCCCGCGCCGACCTTGGGCCAGCATACGGATGACCTGAAGCAGTCGGGCTGGCCCCGCCGTAAGGATTGAGCGCGCTCGGCATACGCACAGCAGACGAGGAACAGATGGGAAAACTCCAAGGAAAAGTGGCGATCGTCACCGGATCGACCGGCGGCATCGGCCTGGGCGTCGCCCGCCGCTTCGCGGCCGAGGGGGCGACGGTCGTCGTCTCCGGCCGGTCGGAAGAAAAAGGCCGGATGGTCGTCGAGGCCCTGCGGAAGGACGGGGGCTCAGCCGATTTCGTCGCCGCCGATGTGCAGTCGAAAGCCGATATGGATGCCCTGGCGGCCCATACGGTGCGGGCGCACGGCCAAATCGACGTGCTGGTCGCCAGCGCTTCCGGCGTACCGTCGCAGGACACCAACGACCCCAGCGTTCGCGGCATCTTCAACGAGATCGATGTCGCCGCCGTGACCGAGGTCGTGTCCCGCGCGACGGCGGCGAAGCTGCTACCGCTGCACGCGGTCCTGCCCTATATGATCGAGCGCGAAAGCGGCAGTTGCATGTTCGTCACATCGGAAGGCGGACGGGTGCCGACGGCGGGTCAGACCACCGTGGCGCTTTATGCCGGCGGGCTGGTGATGACGACCAAGGTGATCGGCAAGGAGATGGCCCGCCATAAGGTGCGGGTCAATTGCATCGCCGTGACCCTGATCGGGGAATCGCCGTCCTGGGACGGCTTCGAGGGCAAGATCGAAATGACCGACCTGCACCGGGCGCAATACGCCCGCATTCAGCAGCGGGCACCGTTAGGAATTGCCAATCCCGACGACATCGGCGGCGTCGCCACCTTCCTGGCGTCGGAGGATTCGGCGTTTCTCACCGGATCGACCATCAGCCCGACCGGCGGCTTGACCCTTCATTGACCGGGGGCGGGTCAGACCGTCCCGTCGACCACGATTTCCAGCAGGTTCGGCCCCGGATTGGCGATGGCTTCGTTCAGCGCCGTCCGCACGCGGGCGGGATCGGTGATGCGTTCCGCCGTCAGGCCCATGCCCGACGCCACGGCGACGAAATCAATGGGCGGGTCGACGAAATCCATGGCGATGTAGTTTTCCGAGCCGTGGAAGGATTTCAGGCGCTGCTTGATGATGCGGTAGCCGCCGTTGTTGGCGATCACGTAGGTCAGCGGCAGTTTCATGGCCGCGGCCGTCCACAGGGCCTGGATCGAATACATGGCGCTGCCGTCGCCGATCACGGCGACCACGGGGCGGTCGGGCTGGGCGATCTGCACGCCGACGGCGGCCGGCAGGCCCCAGCCGATGCCGCCCGACGCCAGGCCGTGATAGGCGAAGCGGTCGCGGAACGGGAACAATTGATCCAACAGCCGGGCCGAGGTCAGCCCCTCGTTTACGATGATGGCGTTCTCGGGCAGGACGTCGGTGATCATCTTGGCCATGTGGCGGGGGTCGATGGGTTGCGGCCCGTCGCCATCGGACAGCTCCGTGATCAGGCGGCTGCGCCGGGCCGACCAGTTGGTCGCGGCCAATGCGGCGATGGACGCCTTGGCGCGGGCCGCCTGGGCGTCGCCGCCGACCCTGGTCAGCATGTCGGCGAGGGCGGGCAGGGTGGTCTTCAGGTCGCCCAATGCCGCGACCTCGACCGGATAGTTCTTGGCGATGTCCCATTCGTTGAGGCCGATCTGCACGATCTTCATGCCGTCGGGCAGGGGATCGATGGGGCTGTAGACCGACATGGTCAGGGGATCGGTGCCGAGGGCGATCATCAGATCATAGGGCTCAAGCGCGGCGCGCGCCTGCTTCTGGCTACGCTCCAGCGCCCCCATAAAGCAGGGATGTTCGTTGAGGAACTGGGCGCCGTAAGGCGTCGACGACTGAAACACGGGTGCGCCGAGGATTGTGGCGAAGGCCGCGGCCTCGGCGAGGGCGTCGCTTTTCACCATCTCGTCGCCGACCACGACCACCGGATTTTCGGCCGCCAGGATGCGCTTGGCCAGGGTTTCCAGAACCTCGTCGGACGGGCGCACGCGAGTGTCGATGCGGGTGGCGGAGCCCAGGTCCAACCCCGCCTCGTCGTTCAGGATGTCGCCCGGCAGGGACAGGAACACGGGCCCCGTCGGCGGCGTCATGGCGACCTTGGCGGCGCGGTGGATGATGCGCGGCAGGTCTTCCAGGCGCGTCACCTCGACCGCCCATTTCACCAAGGGGCGGGCCATGGACACCAGATCGCCGTACAGCACGGGCTCGGTCAGGCCGTGGCCCTGTTCCTGCTGCCCGGCGGTCAGGATCATCGGCGTGTTGGTGAACTTGGCGTTGAACAGCGAGCCCATGGCGTTGCCCAATCCCGGCGCCACACGGACGTTGCAGGCGACCAGCTTGCCGGACGCGCGGGAATAGCCGTCGGCCATGGCGACGACGAGCGCCTCCTGCAGGCCCAGGACGTAGGTCATGTCCGGATGGTCGGCCAGCGCGTGCATAATCGGCAGTTCCGTGGTCCCCGGATTGCCGAACATGTGGGTCACGCCTTCCTGCTTCAAAAGCTCGATAAAGGCCGAACGGCCCCAGATTTTGTTGGCGCTGGTGGTGTTGGTCATGGTGGTCTCTGCCTCGGCTGGGGGGTGGAACTGTATACAATCCGGTCTGCGCACAAAGTAACGCGCCGGGCCGGGCGGTCAATCGGGATTTGCGCTAAGCATGGACAAATGCGGCGGCGAACCCCAAATTGCCCCCATGTCCAACGACCGAAAACGCATCCTTATCGCCATCACCGGTGCCTCGGGCGCCGTCTACGGCCAACGCCTGCTGGAAATGCTGGCGGAAACGCCGGATGTCGAAAGCCATCTGGTGATTTCCAAGGCCGGGCGGCTGACCATTTCGGCGGAGCTTGACCGCGACGCGGCCGAGATCGAGGCCCTGGCCGATGTCGTGCATCTGGCGGGCAACGTGGGGGCGCCCGTGTCCTCGGGCTCGTTCCGCCTGGACGCCATGATCGTCGCCCCCTGTTCCGTGAAGACGGCATCCAACATCGCCTACGGCAACACGGGCGATCTGATCACCCGCGCCGCCGACGTGATGTTGAAGGAACGCCGGACGTTGGTGCTGGCCGTGCGCGAAACGCCGCTGCATGCCGGGCATCTGGAAACCCTGACCAAGCTGGCGACCCTGGGGGCGGTGATCTTCCCGCCCGTGCCGGCGTTCTATCAAAAACCCCAGGCGATCAGCGACCTTGTGGATCAGACCTGCATGCGCCTGCTCGACCAGGCCGGCGTGCATCTGGACACGGCGCCCCGCTGGGGCGAGGCTGGGGGCATCGCGGCCATCGGCGGCGACAAGCCGTGACGAAACATTCAGAAGGACGGACGGCTTTGCGGATCCTCATGGCGCTTGTCGGCTTCATGGCCTGCCTGCATCTCGGCCCTTCGCGGGCGGCGGCCTACGACCTGGGTGACTTTGACTGGTGCTTCAACAATATGCCCAAGGTCTACGACCGGGCGTTCGAGGCCTGCGTCGATGCCAACTGCACGCGCATCAGCAACAAGAAAGTGTCCCAGAAACGGGGCTGTTATCAGACCTGCAAGGGCACGGCCGTGGACGCCTGCCTGTCCCAGCGGGCCCAGGGTCCGGCCCCCAAGACCGTAACGCGGGCGGTGCCCGTCAAGCAGGCTGCAACACCCACAGCCCCCGAAAGCGTCGCGGCGGTGCCGACGGCGCCGGCCGAAGCCGCGGCGCCGCAAACGGCCGAACGGGCGGGTTTCTTCTCCCGCTTGCTCAGCGGCTTCGGCGGCGAACCCGATCAGCCGGCCGCCCCGCAGGCCGGGGCCGTTCCCAACGCGCCGCCTGCCGAAACATCCGAAGGCGATGGCAAGCGCGAGGGTTTCTTCACGCGCATCGCCCAGGGCTTCAACGAGGGCATCACCGACGGTTTCGACGCGGACTACAACTGGTGCCGCGATCATTCGGGCGGACATTTTCAGGACTTGCTGCAGGACTGCACGCGGGGTTGCCTCGCGGGGCCGTCCGGCAGCGCCAATAAGCGCCAAGGTTGCATCCAGTCCTGCCGCTCCAGCTCCGTCCGCGCCTGCATCGCCAAGCGGGACGGGAAGTAAGCGCCCCCCTTCAGAACCGATAGACGTCCTTCGCCACGGCATAGGTATTGGCGTAGGCCTGGACCGACAGGTCGATGGGGTCGGCGTAACCGCCACCCAATCCCAATGAAACGGGAATGCCGCGCGAGCGGCATTCCGTGAGCACCAGGCGGTCGCGCTTGGCGAGGCCGTCCAGGGTTAGCGCGAGGCGGCCCAGGCGGTCTTCAGCCAAAGGGTCGACGCCGGCCTGATAGAGCACCAAGTCCGGGCGGAAATCGAACACGGCCGGTAGGTGTTCGGCGAGAGCTTTCAGATAGGCCGCGTCCTCCGTGCCGTCGGGCAGGTCCACGTCCAGGTCTGACGCCACGCGGTGATGGGGGAAGTTCTTTGCTCCCTGCATGGAGAACACGAACACGTCGGGATGGCCGGTCAGGATGGCGGCGTTGCCGTCGCCTTGGTGGACGTCCAAGTCGATGATGGCAACGCGCGCGGCCCAGCCCTCGGCCAGGATCTTCAGCGCCGCAATCGCGAAATCGTTGAAGATGCAATAGCCCGCGCCGAAATCGCGATGGGCGTGATGGGTGCCGCCGGCAAGCTGGCCCGACAGGCCGAATTCCAGCGCCGCTTCCGCCGCCGCCACGGCGCCCCCCATGGTCGCGGTGACCCGGTCGACCAGATTGCGGCTCCACGGCAGGCCGATGCGGCGCTGCGCCTGGGCGTCGAGGCGGCCGTCGCGCACCGCCGCCATGTAGTCCGCATCGTGGGCGCGGGCGATGTCGTCCGCCTCGGCCAGGGGCGAGGGGAGGATGCGGTCCGCCGCCAGGATGCCCTCGCGCACCAAGTGTTCGCGCAGCAGGATGTACTTCCGTCCCGGAAAGCTGTGGCCGTCGGGCAGGGGAATGACAAAGCGGTCGGAGGTGAAGAAGCGCATGGCGCGATCCTATCGCCCCCGGCGCCGTCCCGTAACGGGCAATTACACCGCACCTTTGAAAAACCGCGCCCAGGGAAAACCCCGCCCGAGCAAATTCAGGCGGGGTCTTCGCTGGTGGTCAGGCGGGGAGGAATTCCCGGGTGGTTATTTCTTCTCGTTCTGCAGGGCGATGTGCAGCGCCGTGGTCGCGTCGACCTTGGCGGCGGCCGAGTTCATTAAGGCCTGATTGACCTTTTCCTCGAGCGAATGAAGCTTCATCTGCTCGTCCTGCGACGCGCAGGCGGACATGCCGAAAACAAGGCCGATGACGGCGAATGATTTGATGATGTTCAGGCGCATGGCGCGGTCCCTCCTGTCGTTTCCCCCGAAAAACCCGGCCTGAAAGAAACCGGATTATCCGCGCCGTCGGGCGGCGGCAACGGACGTTTCATGGGAAAGGTGGCCCACCATTGTTAGGTTTTTGTTGCGACACGGTTTAACTCCGGTGTTCCTGTCACGTCAATTTCGTGAAACCGCTTTGACGCGGTGGCAAAGACATTCTACCTGTTACAATTCCGTCACGGTCGACCTCCCGGCGCCCCCGACGCAGAGACCAAGGACCACGCGATGTCGGCGACCCGGCTTATCTTCGCTGTCTTTATGGCGCAGCTTCTGGCGCAGATCGGGGCCTATACGGTGCCGGCGCTGCTGCCCATCTTCATTACAGAATGGGACCTGACCAATACGGAGGCCGGCTGGCTGACGGGCATGTGGGCGGCGGCCTATGTCTGCGCCGTGCCGATCCTGGTCAGCCTTACCGACCGCATCGATCCCAAGCGCCTCTACCTGGTCTGCGTCACCCTGACGACGCTGACTCATCTGGGTTACGCCTTCCTGGCCGACGGTTTCTGGTCGGCGCTGATCCTGCGCGCCCTTGCCGGCATGGCCTGGGCCGGCTGTTACATGCCGGGGCTCAAGGTGCTGTCCGACCGGCTGGAGGGCACGGCCCAGACGCGCGGCGTGTCCTGGCATGCCGCCGGGGTCGGGTTCAGCGGCGCCCTGTCGTTCCTGTTCGCGGGCACGATCTCCAGCTTCGCGCCCTGGCCCTGGGTGTTGGGCGGGGCCAGCCTGTGCACCGTGGCGGCGTTCCTGATCATGGCCTTCGCCGTGCCCGGCCAGCCGGCCAAACCGGCCCCTGCCGGGGCCTCCGTATCGGCGCGCCCGGCCCTATTCGATTTCCGCCCGGTGCTGCGCAACCGTTCGGCCCTGGCCTATTCCATCGGCTACGGCGTTCATTGCTGGGAGTTGTTCACCCTGCGCTCCTGGGGGGTCACCTTCCTGACCTTCACGGCGGTGGCCTGGGGCGGTGGGGACGGCCTTCTTGCCCCGACCTCCATTGCCTTCGCCATGGGGGTGCTCGGCACCTGGTCGAGCGTCGGCGGCAACGAGATGTGCATCCGGTTCGGCCGCCAGCGGGTGGTCATGGCGGTGATGGCGGTGGCCATGGTGTTCGCCCTCAGCATCGGCTGGGCGGCGGCCGTGGGCTACGGCCTCGCGGTCGCCCTTTGCCTTATGTACAATATCGCGGTCTACGCTGATTCCTCGGCGCTCACGGCCGGCACCTCGGGCAGCGCCGAGCCGGGCCGCCGGGGGGCCACCCTCGCCGTGCATTCGACGATCGGCTACATCGGCGGGTTCTTCGGGCCGCTGGTGTTCGGCATCGTGCTCGACCTTGCGGGCGGAAGCGGGGTCACCGGCTGGGTGCTGGCGTTCGGGCATCTGGCTATCATCACGCCGCTCGGCATCGCCGCATTCCTGTACCTGCGGCCCCGCGATCTGCCGGGCGACCGGACGGTGAACGGACTGAAGGACGCGGACAGCGACCAGAAGGACACTGCGAACCCGGCTTGATGTCCCGCCGAAGGGCGCTATCCTCAACCCTCCTGCAACGCATTTCGTGTCCGGATCCATGAACCTGGTTCTCATCGGCGGCGCCATCGGGGGCATCGGCCTTTTCCTGCTCGGCATGCGCCTGATGACCGACGGCCTGAAACTGGCCGCGGGCGCCGTGTTGCGCGACGTGCTGACGCGGTGGACGCGAACCCGGGGCCGCGCCCTGTGGTCGGGCGTGCTGATCACCGGGGTCGTGCAGTCCTCAAGCGCCGTCACCGTGGCCTCCATCGGTTTCGTCAACGCGGGCGTGCTGACCCTGGGCCAGGCCATGTGGGTCATCTTCGGGTCCAACGTCGGCACCACCATGACCGGCTGGATCGTGGCTCTGGTCGGGTTCGATATAAAGATCGAGGCCTTCGCCCTGCCGCTGCTCGGCATCGGCATGTTTCTGTCCCTGACCGGGGTGTCCAGCAGGCGCGGCGCATTCGGCGAGGCATTGGCCGGGTTCGGGGTGTTCTTTCTTGGGATTGCGACCCTGAAGACGACCTTCGCCGGCCTGGGGCAGGCCGTCGACCTTGGCGCCTTCGTAAGCGGCGGCATCCTCAATGACATCATGTTCGTGGCGATCGGCATCGTCATGACGACCCTTGTCTAGTCGTCCAGCGCCGTGATCGCCATCGCCCTGACGGCGGCGGCCGGCGGCATCCTGACGGTGGAGGCGGGGGCGTCACTGGTGATCGGCGCCAATGTGGGGACGACCACCACGGCGGCGCTGGCGGTGCTCGGTGCCACATCCAACGCCCGGCGCGTGGCCGTCAGCCATGTCGTGTTCAATGTCCTGACGGGGATCGTGGCGCTTTTGTTGCTGCCGGTGCTTCTGGTCATCGTCGACGCCACGGAAAAGACCCTGGCGGCGGGGGTGGGGTCGACAGCGGCCTTGGCCTTGTTCCACACGGTGTTCAACGTGCTGGGCGTCGTGCTGATGTGGCCCTTGGCGCCGCGCCTGGAAACCTGGTTGGCAGACCGCTTCGTGACGGCCGAAGAGGACGAGGCGCGGCCCCGCCACCTGGACGACACGGGGCTTGCGCTTCCGGCGCTGGCGCTGGATGCCATCGTGCTGGAACTGGGCCGCGTCGCGGCGGTTGCCTTCGGGATCGCGCGGGCGGCGTTTCTTGACCCCGCGGCATCGGCGGATCGCCTGCGGCGGCGGCGCGGGATCATCGACGCGTTGAACGATGCCATCGTGGCCTATGTGCAGAAGCTGAGCGCGGCCAACAACGCCCAGGCCGTGGCCGAGGCGCTGCCGCATCCGATCCGCGCCCTCATGCATTTGTCCGGTATCGCCGACCTGGGGCTGGCTGTCGCCGGACGGCGGGCGGAAATCGCGGCCCTGCCGGACGACGTGGAAAATCAGATCATCAGTTACGCGACCCTCATCGTGGGCCAGATCGACGCCGCCGAACAGCTGTTCGGCGAAGGGGCCGGCAGCCTGCCCACCGAAGACGCGACCCTTCCGGTCTACAATCGGCTGAAGGTTGCGTTTCTGGCCGCTGCATCACGCGGCGATCTGAGCGCCGATCAAACGGAGATTGCCTTGGACACCCTGCACGACCTTAAGGAAACGGCCCATCTGATCGATCGGGTCTGCAAACGCATCGCCGCCATTCATCAGGCCGCCGCCGGCGGTATGGAAGGTGAGCCGGCGGGGCAGGGCACATGACCGCCGCGACGCATTGGCTTGATCGCGCGCCGGGGCTTGGAACCCTGGACGGGGAAACACGCCGGCAGTTGGAGGCCATCCGCCCGATCACCATCCCCAAGGGACATGTGCTGTTTCGTCCCGGGGACGAGGTGACCTGTTTCGGGGTGCTGATCGGCGGCCGCGTGGACGTCTACCTGACCGGCGCCACCGGGCGCGAAATCCTGCTGTACAGCATCACGCCCGGCGAATCCTGTGTGCAGAGCACGCTGGGCCTGTTGGGCGAGGACGACTATTCCGCCGAAGCGGTCGCCGAAACGGACGTCGAAGCGGTCATGATTCCCAGGTCCCTGTTCCTGAGCCTTCTGGGAACGTCCGAAGCCTTCCGCACCTTCGTCTTCCAGGCCTTCGCCAAGCGCCTGCAATCGGTCATGCAGGTGCTGGAGCGGGTCGCCTTCATCCGGATCGAAGCACGCCTGGCCGCCGCCCTGTTGGAGCGCGCCGATGACAGCGGCCTGGTTCGCGCGACCCATCAGGAACTGGCGACGGCCATCGGCTCCGTGCGGGAGGTGATCTCGCGGCGGCTCGAAATCCTTTCCAAGAAGGGGCTGGTGTCGCTCGACCGCGGCACGATCCAGGTTGTCAGCCGCACGGGACTGGCGGCGTTGATCACCTGAGCGCCGCCCGCGGCCTATGTGACCAAGTCACCGACGAATTATCTCGCTTCTGATTGACTGGGGTCAATGCGGCGTTCCGTGCGGCGCGTACGCTTGATCTCATGCCATTCGAACGAGAAGGAGTTCCGTTCATGTTCAAGAAAAATGTCGGCGGTATTGATCGCCTGTTGCGGATCGTTGTCGGTGTCGGCCTGCTTGCCCTGTTCTTCCTGTTTCCAGAAGAGCCCTGGCGCATGTGGACCCTGATCGGCGTCGTGCCCTTGGCGACCGGTCTGTTTTCGACCTGTCCGGCCTATTCCCTGTTCGGGATATCGACCTGCCCGGTAACAAAGGCGCAATAAGGCGCGGCGCCCTTTTTCTTTCCCATCGTACGGAGGATTGCGGGATGATTTTATCCTGGAAAACCGGCGGCATTCTGCTGGGGGCCGTGTTCTTCGCGGCGGTCTTGCTGGTCAAGCCGGTCGGCGTTTCGACCCAGTTCGTGATCTTCGACGGCATCCTGTGGGACGCGGTCGATGATACTGCCGTGGTCGCGTCCAAGGACGCCAAAAGCGGCTATGCCAGCCCCAATGCCTATCTGAACAAATCGGGCGGCAAGTACGCCAAGAACGTGGCCAATCCCTGGAATTACAGTTTCGTATTCGTGCTCGCCGTGATGGGCGGGGCCGCGCTGTCGGCGCTGCTGCGGGGCGGCGTGCCTCGCGACGAACGCGTGGCGCCGGCCATCTGGCGGGCGAACTTCGGCGATGCGGCCTGGAAACGTCAGGTCGCCGTCTTCGCCGCCGGGTTCATCGTGCTTTACGGCGCGCGAATGGCCGGCGGATGTACCTCGGGCCATATGATGAGCGGCATGATGCAGACCGCCATGTCGGCCTACATCTTCACGGCCGGTGTGTTCCTGGCCGCCTTACCAGCGGCGATCCTGACCTACCGAAAGGAAGGCTGAGCCATGACCACCTTGATCCTCGCCATCGTCATCGGCGGTGCCTTCGGTTTCGTGTTGGACCGTATCGGTGCCACCAACCCGAATTTCATCATCGGCATGCTGCGGTTGAGCAATCTTCATCTGATGAAGACCATCTTCCTGGCCATCGGCACGGCCTCGGTCCTGCTTTACGCCGGGTTGATGCTGGGGTTCGTCGATCCCGGACATCTCAGCGTCAAGGACGCCTATTGGGGCGTGTTCATCGGCGGTCTGCTGCTGGGGCTTGGCTTCGCCGTGTCCGGGTATTGCCCCGGCACCGGTCTTGCCGCCGCCGCCACGGGCCGGTGGGACGGGGTTGTTTTCGTCCTTGGCGGACTGGCCGGGGCGGGCGCTTACATGGCGACCTACGCCTGGGTCAAATCGACCGGTGTGCTGGACCACGTATTGGGCGGGAAAGCGACCCTGGGGCCGCTTTCCGGTACCGACTATCCGGCCGTGCTGGACAGTGTCCCCGGCGAATGGATCGGCCTTGCCCTGGGTGCCGTCTTCATCGCCGTCGCGGCACTGCTGCCCGGGCGCCTGCGCGCCGGCCCGCCGAAGGCGGGCTGACGCGGGGGCTCCCGAAGACGGCAGACCTGGACTAGGCGAATTCGACCAGGGTCAGCTCGAACGTCAGCGCCTTGCCCGCCAGGGGATGGTTGGCGTCCAGCGTCACGTCCTCGTCGTTGAATTCGAGCACAACCAAATGCATCGGATTGCCGGTCTCGTTTGTCGCTTCCAGGACGGCGCCGACTTCCAACGGAATTTCCGCCGGAATGGTCCCGCGTCCCACGGTTTGGACTAGGTCCGGGTTGTGGTCGCCGAAGGCGTCGTCGGGCTCCAGGGTGACTTTTTTCGTATCGCCCTCAGCCATGCCGGCCAAGGCGGCCTCGACCCCGGGAAGGATCTGCCCGCCGCCTAAGGTGACTTCCATGGGGGCGCGGTCTTTCGAGGTGTCGAAGGTCGTGCCGTCATCCAGGGTTCCCGTGTAGTGGACACGCAGGGTATCCCCGGTCGCTGCTTGCTTCATTTGTTCGCTTCCTTTTCGTTGTCATCGGCTTCAACAGAACGTCACCAAGCAACGAGACTTCGAGACGACGGTGGACAAGCCACGCGTACCCGGAGCGGACCAATTGAAGAATCAGCCCAAGGGTACAAGGGGAGACCCAATAGGGAAACCCTTAACCCGGGAAAAAGTCCAGCAATTGAATGGGATACCGGCGGGGTTGAGGGGAAAAATCAGGGTTTGACGGGCCTGCCGCCCTTGACCACGGGGCCGGTCCGGGCCGGCGGAGCCAGCGGGAAGCGGCGTCCGAACGTCTCAAAATAAAGCGCATGGTTGGGGCCTTCTCCGACCGCCCGCAGGCGGCGGCGGAACTCGGCCTCGTCGATGCCGTCGGGTAGGTGGCAGAGGGCGTCGAAATCCTTCTTCGACCAGGCTGGCCCCGACCACTGAGCATCGAGATGGGGCAGGGGGCCGTCGACCGCCAGAAGATCCGGGGCCATGCGCGTGAGCAATCCAGTGACCAGGTCGCGGGCCAGGGTTTCCAAGGCCAGGCGATCCATTGCAGGGGTGATGGCGGCTTCGTCGACGGCGACGATGGGGCCGGCGTCGATCGCCATGGTCAGTTCATGCAGGGTCGCCCCGAAACTGTCCAGCCCTTCATATAGCGCGAACACGGAAGGATAGATTCCGCGCACCCAGGGCGGGCCAGGATGGACATTGTAGGCCGGACCGGGCAGGCGATTCAGAACTGTCTCGGGCACGATCACGTCGGTGCAGAAGGCGATCAGGCGCAAGTCGGCGGCGGGGGCTGCCGTGGCCTGTTCCAGTTCGTCGCGGCTGCTGACGCCCTGGATGCGCGCATCAGGCGCGGCGTCCCAGAATATCCGCGTCAGGCCCGGCAGTTCGTCGGCATCGGCCAGCAGCAGGATGTGTTTCATTGCCGCAGGCCCGCCCGATATCAGCCGGTATTCCGCGCGAACAGGCGGTCGGCGACGTAGGGATTGCTTTCCCGTTCATGCCCGAAGGTCGACAGCGGCCCGTGGCCGGGCACGAAGGTGACGTCGTCGCCAAGGGGGAACAGATTCTCGCGGATCGACCTGATCAGGGTGTCGAAATCGCCGCGCGGAAAGTCGGAACGACCGATGGCGCCCTGAAAGATCACGTCGCCGACGAAGGCGACGCGCTCGCCCGCATGAAAAAACACGACATGGCCCGGCGTGTGCCCCGGACAATGCAGCACCTCGAAGGTCTGCTCGCCGACGGTGCAGGTGTCGCCCTGGTCGAGCCAGCGGTCGGGCGTGAAGGCCCGCAATTCGCCGAACCCGTATTCCCGGCCCTGGGTCGGCAATTGGTCGATCCAGAACTTGTCTTCCGGGTGCGGGCCTTCGATGGGCAGGCCGAATTCCTCGGCCAGATCGGCGACGGCGCCCGCATGGTCGAGATGGCCATGGGTGACCAGAATCTTCTCCAGCGTCACGCCGGCCTCGTCCACGGCGGCCTTTAGGCGATCGACCTCGCCGCCGGGGTCGACCAAGGCCGCTTTCATGGTGTTTTCACACCACACCAGGGAACAGTTCTGCTGCAACGGGGTGACGGGGATGACGGCGGCTCTCATATTAACCTATTGAATTTGTTAAATTAATTTAATCAAGTGAGGCCGGTCACAGCAGCCGGGGCTGAAAACCGGATAAAATTCAGACCGGTGAATCATGCATATGCAGGCACAGACCCTACAACAACCATGGGTGGCCTGCATATTGAAAGGGTGAGAAACATGAGCGGCATGACGGCCTATTTGGGCATTATCCTGGGCGCCGCCGGCATCATTTTCGGGGTCATTGCGTTGATGGTTTCCGCGGAAATGTCCCGCAGGGTGACGACGTTGATCGACGCCCGGTTCGAACAGTCCGAACTGGAACTTCTCAAGAGCCTCGACAAGCAGGACCACGAACTGAAACGCCAGCGCCGCGTCCTTGGGGATGCCCTGAGTGAGATGGAGGAGCGGTTCAAGACCACGTCCGCGGGTGCGGACGACCTGCGCCAACGTCTGAACGCCTTCAGCAACGCTCTCGACGACGTTCGTAACGTGCGCCGGGTCATTCCGACGGACGAGGAACGCGGATTCACGGCAAAAGCGAAGCCTAAAGAAAGTTTTGTTTCAGCATCGCCTTTCGCGGACTAATATGTATGGACGCAAATCCGCTGCCTTGTCCCGGCATCGGGTTGCGTGCGTGCATGCCCGGCTCTTGAACGGCTGGGTTCGGGGCCAGAATGGCCGTAACGATCTATCCCGCCGTCACAAAATCAGGCGCGGAAGATAAATGTTCGGGGTGATGGAATGGGTGAAGCCTCGTCTTTCGCCGATTTGGCGACCATAGCTGCCGGAATCGCGGTGATTATCGGCGTCGTTGCCTTGCTGACCTCGGCCGAGGTGGCCAAGCGTCTTCAGGCTTTGGTCAATCAGAAACTTGCGGATAACGAAGTCAAACTGGCCGTGGCCCTGCAGCAGCAGGACCAGCGGATGACGACCCTGCGCCAGATCATGTCGCAGAACGCCGAAGATCAGGAAACGGCAATCCGGACCATGCGCCAGGACATCAGGGAACTTAAGGAATGCGTCGGCCTGATGCGCGAAATTCTGGATCGCATGGACATCCGCAATGCCCACGATCCCAACGCCCCGCGTCACCGCCGGGCGTCGAACGGATAGTCCTCAGCGCGGTCAGCCCCGGGACGTCACGTTGCCGGTCAGGTCGTATTCATCCGCGCCGGTGATCCGGACCTGGACCATGTCACCCGGGCGCAGGTTTTTCCCACCCGAAACACGCACGGCGCCGTCGATTTCCGGCGCATCCGCGTAGCAGCGCCCGATGGCCGGGCCGTCCTTGCCGGCGGCCTCGTCGATCAGCACATCCAGGTCGCGGCCGATCAGCCGCGCAAGGCGCTTGGCGCTGATCTCCTGCTGAACCTCCATCAGGCGTTCCCAACGGTCCTGTTTCTCGTCCTCGTCCAGATGATCGCCCAGCGCCTGGGCCCGCGCCCCCGCGACGTTCTCGTACTTGAAGCAGCCGACGCGGTCGAGCTCGGCCTCCTGCAGCCAGTCGAGCAGAAAGTCGAAATCGTCCTCGGTCTCGCCGGGAAAACCGACGATGAAGGTCGAGCGCAGGACCAGATCCGGGCAGTCGCGGCGCCAGCCCTTGATGCGCTCCAGCGTCTGTTCCTGATGGGCGGGCCGGCGCATGGCCTTGAGGACGTTGGGGCTGGCATGCTGAAACGGGATGTCCAGATAGGGCAAAATCTTGCCATCGGCCATCATGGGGATGACCTCGTCGACGTGCGGATAGGGATAGACGTAGTGAAGCCGGGTCCACAGACCCAGTTCCGCCAGGCCCTGACAGAGGTCGAGGAATCGGGTGCTGTATTCCTTGCCGCGCCATTCCTGGCGGGGGAACTTGGTGTCGATGCCATAGGCGCTGGTGTCTTGCGAGATCACCAAGAGTTCCTTGACCCCGGCCTCGGCCAAGCCCTCGGCTTCCTTCAGGACCTCGGCGATGGGACGGCTGGTCAGCGGGCCGCGCAGGCTGGGGATGATGCAGAAGGTGCACTTGTTGTTGCAGCCTTCGGAAATCTTCAGATAGGCGTAATGGCGGGGCGTTAGCTTGATGCCCTCGGGCGGCAGCAGGTCCACGTAGGGATCATGGGCCGGCGGCAGCGCCTGATGGACGGCGGTCATCACCGATTCATATTGGTGGGGGCCGGTCACGGCGAGCACGCCCGGGTGGATTTCCCGAATCAGGTTTTCGTGCACACCCAGGCAGCCGGTCACCACGACCTTGCCGTTTTCGGCCATGGCCTCGCCGATGGCTTCCAGGGATTCGTCCCGGGCCGTTTCCAGGAACGCGCAGGTATTAACGATCACCAGATCGGCACCGTCGTAGCTGTCGACCAGGTCGTAGCCCTCGGCGCGCAGGCGCGTCATGATGCGTTCGGAATCGACCAACGCCTTGGGACAACCAAGGCTGACCAAGCCGACCTTAGGCGCGGCCGTTTTGGGCGCTTTCCGGCGCGGTTTGGCGGCGGATGTGTCCACGGCATTCGATGGGGAGGTGCTCATGGCGCCTCTATTATCCCAAAACGCGTTTCCTGTCTGGAAATTTTAAAGACTCAGACCGCCGCCCGCCGCCGGCCCGTGACCGCCAGGGACAGGGCAAACGCCCCGCATCCGCCGGCCAGCACCGCGGCGCAGATCAGCAGCAGCTTGGCGTATTTGTGGGCCAGCCCGAACAGGGGTTCGATCAGCGCCACATGGCCGCCCGCTTCCAGCATGTAGAGCGCGCCCCCAGCGATCGCCAGGGCAAAGGCGAAGCCATAGGCCCAGGCCTGAATCCGCAGGCCGCCCAGGACGTTGAACAGCACCACGGGGGCCAGGAACATGGATGCCGTGCCCGACACGGCGACGGCAGCGAACAGGTCCTTGTTGCCGAGGAACAGGAAGCCCAGCCCACCCAGCAGGAATCCGGCCATGACCAGGCGCCCGTTGCGCACGGAGGGCGCCATCACCCGCATGTCGGCGGCGACCAGCTTGGACGCACTGGCGAAGGTTGAATCCAGGGTCGAGACCGCCGAGACCACCAGCGCCAGGTTGAACACCAGCATGGCGGGTTCGCCCAGAAGCCGGGTCAAGGTGGCGACCATGGCTTCGCCGTCGCCCTTGTTCAGGCCCGCATAGACGCCGATGACGCCGAACACCATGATCCCGGCGATGGATATCCAGGCCGCGTGCAGGAAGCTTTTGCGGGTCGTCGCCCGGTCGGCTAGAAAGCCGCGATCCATCATCACCGGATCGTGGAGCGGATAGCTCCAAATCTGCAGCAAGGCGACGGCCAGCAGGATCCAGCCGGGACCGCCCGCATCGGGGCTGGAGCCGACGATGGCGGGCAGGTCGAATTCCGGCCGCGTCACGGTCAGGGTCAGAAGTGCCACCAGCCCGAGGTACAGCAGGACCGTCTGCATCACATCCGTGCGCAGGGCTGCCCGCAGGCCGCCCATCATGGAATACCCCAGGGTCAGCACGGCGATGCCGATGATCGCCAGGGTGTAGCCGGTGGTGCCCGCCGCGCCGAAGATGATGCCGATGACCAGCAGGTTGGCGAAGACCTCGCTCAGCAGCCGCACGCCGACCACCAGGTTATAGGTCCAGCGGCCCATGCCGCCGTAATGATCGGTCAGGAATTCCTGCACGCTGGCCGCCCCGTGGTGGAAGCGGATGCGGTCGACGATCATGCCGCCGGTTAGAAAGCTGAGGTAATAGGCCGCATAGGCCAGGGCGCCCGCGATCCCATAATAAAACCCCAGAATCGCGGCGTTCATCAGGGAGCGCGCGAAAATCCAGGTCGTGACCTGGGACAGGGTCAGGGTCAGCAGGCCGGGGGCGCTGCCGTCGTCACCCGTGCCGCGGAAGAAGCCGTCGGCGGTGCGCACCTTGGGCGACAGGAAATAACTGGCGATGGCAACCGCGGCAATCGCGCCGATAAGGAAGGACGTCATGGCGGGAGGGGGCTCCGGCTGATCAATGTTGTTCCAACCCATAACCGACCTGGCGGAGCCGGAAAACGCACGTTTTCTTGAGCACTTCGTGTGCGCCGGACAGCCCTGGACCCGCCGCCGGGGATGCAGCGGACCCACGTCGTGAAAAAAATATCGGCGTTATCGGGAATTCCCTTTGCCTGTTCTGCGTCTTACAATATTGACATCAGTCAAGGACGGTTGCCCTGAAGTCGCCTAATAGTGCGCGGAATCAAAGGCATTCCGGGCCGGATTGCATTCGCCCGCCCCCAAGGCGGTGCGCAGGAGAACGCACGATGAATTATGAAAAGGTATTCCAGGACGCCGTCGACAAGGTGAAGGGCGAGGGTCGCTACCGCGTCTTCGCGCATCTGGAGCGCCAGGCCGGAAACTTCCCCCACGCGACCCGCCACCACCCCGACGGCACGACCTCGGACGTCGTCGTCTGGTGTTCCAACGACTATCTGGGGCAGGGCCAGAACCAGGACGTCCTGGCCGCCTTGTCGGAAGCAGGCGCGCGCATGGGCGTCGGATCGGGCGGTACGCGCAACATCGCCGGCACGACCTATCTGCATGCCGAACTGGAAAAGGAACTGGCCGATCTGCACGGCAAGGAAGCGGCCCTGCTGTTCACCTCCGGCTATGTGTCCAACGACGCGGCGATCTCGACCATCGCGCAGCTGATGCCCGACTGCATCATCGTTTCGGATGCCTTGAACCATGCGTCGATGATCGCCGGTATCCGCCATTCGGGCTGCGCCAAGAAGATCTACCGCCACAACGACATGGCGCATCTCGAAGAAATCCTTAAATCCCTGCCCAAGGCCGCACCCAAGCTGATCGCCTTCGAAAGCGTCTATTCCATGGACGGCGACATTTCGCCCATGAAGCAGATCTGCGATCTGGCCGACAAGTACGGCGCCATGACCTATCTCGACGAAGTCCATGCCGTGGGCCTGTATGGCGAGAACGGCGGCGGCATTTCCGAACGCGAAGGCGTGGCCGACCGCATCACGGTGATCGAAGGCACCCTGGCCAAGGCCTTCGGCCTGATGGGCGGTTATATCGCGGGCTCCGAAGCCATGGTCGATGCCGTGCGCTGCGCCGCCCCCGGCTTCATCTTCACCACCACCCTGCCGCCGCCCCTGGTGGCGGGCGCCATCACCTCGATCCGTCACGTGCGCGCAACCAACGAATTGCGCGTGCAGCATCAGGAACGGGCCCAGCGCCTGAAGGACCTGCTGACCGCGGCGGGCCTGCCGGTCATGCCCTCGGTCACCCATATCGTGCCGCTGATGGTGGGCGATGCCGTGCGCTGCAAGCAGGCGACGGACATGCTGCTTGACGAATACGGCGTCTATATCCAGCCCATCAACTATCCGACCGTGCCGGTCGGGACGGAGCGCCTGCGCATCACGCCGTCGCCGTTCCACGATGACGACGTGATGGACGAATTGGTCACGGCGCTGAAGGACGTGTGGATGCGTCTGCAGCTGCAGAACGCGGCGTAAGGGCGCGACCATGCGCCTGCAGCTCTCCACCTGGCCCGAGGTCGAAACCTATCTGACCCACTCCAAGGGCGTGATCATTCCCGTCGGCTCGACGGAACAGCACGGCCCCACGGGCTTCATCGGCACGGACGCGCTGTGCCCGGAAATTCTCGCCTACGGCCTGTCGGAACAGCGCGCGGCAAACGGCAATCCCGTCATGATCGCGCCGACGCTGTCCATCGGCATGGCGCAGCATCACCTGGGCTTTGCGGGCTCGGTCACGCTCCGCCCCTCGACCATGATCGCCATGGTGCAGGACATTGTGAATTCGCTCGCCAAGCACGGGTTTGAGCGGTTCTTTTTCCTCAACGGCCACGGCGGCAACATCGCGACCCTGAACGCGGCCTTTTCGGAAATCTATGCCGAGCATTCCCTGGGCCGGGCCGGCGACAACCGCCCGCCCGTGCGCTGCACCCTGGTCAACTGGTTCGACTGCGATAGCGTCATGAAGATTTCCGCCGAGACCTTCGGCGACGACGATGGCGCCCATGCGACCTGCGGCGAGGTCAGCCTGACCTATTTCGGGTTCCAGAAAGACGCCGCCCGCGTGAAGGGAGCGGAGATGACCCCCGGCCGCGCCGGCGACGGCCCGATCTTCGACTGCGACGACTACCGCCGCCGCTTTCCCGACGGGCGCATCGGATCGGACCCCAGGAAGGCGACCATCGAGGCCGGGGAGGCCCTGTACAACGCCGCCATCGACGAAATCAGTGCGCGCTACGACGCCTTTGTCGGCGCGGCCTGAGGCACCCCGGTCCATGCCATGCAGGACCGCACCCGTATCCTCCACCTGACCGACCTGCACCTGCGCCAAGCCCTGGCGGGCACGGCGAAGCGGCCGGAACGCCTGTCCCGCGACATGCCCGCCGTGCTCGGCCGCCTCGCCGGGCGGATCGACGCCCTGGGCGCCGATGTAGTGGTGCTCTCGGGCGATCTGCTGGATATCCAGGACGAATACATCGACGGCACGAACACGGACCCGGACTGGCGGGCGGAAACGGCGGCGGCCTCGGTCGCCGATTATCGCCTGTTCCGCGATCTGCTGGAAAACCTCGGGCGGCCCTTCGTCGCCGTGCCTGGCAACCATGACGACACGGCCCTGTTCGATACGGCCTTCGCCGATCAGGTCCCACTGCGCGACGTGGCGGGCCTGCGCTTCGTCTGCTTTCGCGATGACC
>CAXAVJ010000043.1:0-27307 GCA_963972065.1 uncultured Rhodospirillaceae bacterium | reverse complement strand
CGGCGTGCAGTCGGACGTCATGGCCAGCGCCTTCTTGGTGCCGTGCACGCGCACGACGCCAGCGTCGCCCCCAGGTCTTCCAATCGTGTCGCCCATGACCATGTGGTCGTACTGTTCCCAGATCCAGCGCTTGGATGCCAGATGGGGGCAGCCCATCAGGGTCTTGAGGGCGTCCAGGGGGGCGATGTCCTTCGTCAGGTCCGCCGGGGTGATTTCCGCCTGCTTCGGCGTCGGCACCCAGGGCCGGTCGTATTCGGGGCTGGCCAGCGCCAGCGGGTCGATCGGCAGGTCGGCGACGATCGCATCCTTATGGCGCAGCACCATATGCCCCGTGTCGGTCAGCTTGCCGACCACGGCGAAATCCAGTTCCCATTTGTCGAAAATCTTGCGGGCGTCGTCTTCGCGCCCGGGCTTCAGAACCAGCAGCATGCGCTCCTGGCTTTCCGACAGCATCATCTCGTAGGCCGTCATGCCCTGTTCGCGCTGCGGCACCTGGTCCAGGTCCAATTCGACCCCGGTGCCGCCCTTGGACGCCATCTCGAAGCTGCTTGAGGTCAACCCTGCCGCCCCCATGTCCTGGATGGCGACGATCATGTCGGTGGCCATCAGCTCCAGGCAGGCTTCGATCAGCAGTTTCTCGGTAAACGGGTCGCCGACCTGCACGGTCGGGCGCTTTTCATCCGAATCATCCGTGAACTCGGCCGAGGCCATGGTCGCCCCGTGGATGCCGTCGCGCCCGGTCTTCGATCCCACATAGATGATCGGATTGCCGACGCCCGTGGCGGCGGAATAGAAAATCTTGTCCTGGTCGGCGACGCCCACGGTCATGGCGTTGACCAGGATGTTGCCGTTGTAGCCCGGGTGGAATTCGCATTCCCCGCCCACGGTCGGCACGCCGACGCAGTTGCCGTAACCGCCGACGCCGGCGACCACGCCCGCCACCAGATGGCGGGTCTTGGGGTGATCGGGCGATCCGAAGCGCAGCGCGTTCAGATTGGCCACGGGCCGGGCCCCCATGGTGAACACGTCGCGCAGAATGCCGCCCACGCCGGTCGCCGCCCCCTGATAGGGTTCGATGAAGCTGGGGTGGTTGTGGCTTTCCATCTTGAAGATGGCGGCCTGGCCGTCGCCGATGTCGATCACGCCCGCGTTCTCACCGGGCCCGCAGATCACGCGTTTGCCCTCGGTCGGCAGGGTTTTCAGCCATTTTTTCGAGGATTTGTAGGAGCAATGCTCCGACCACATGACGGAAAAGATGCCCAGTTCCGTCAGGTTCGGCGCGCGGCCGAGGATTTCCAGAACCTTTTCGTACTCGGCAGGGCTCAGGCCGTGCTCGGCGACGATTTCAGGCGTGATTTCCGGGGAATTCTGGGGAGCGTTCATGGCCGACTTCTTAGCAAATCCCCGGCGTTTGGCAATGTTTTATCGGCCCGGAGGGGGGCAACGTCGGGGATTCCCGTGATTAATTCACGGCGCCTAACGCCAAGGCCGCCGCACCGGCGGGGTTTCGGACCGGCGCAGACGGATTTTCGGGCTGTCCGTGGCCGTTGCCGGTATCGGTCTGCCGCCGATGCCGGCCAGCAGTGAAACGTCCTTGCGCTTGAAGAAGGGCACCAGGACCATGCCGGCGACCGCCCCGCCGATGTGCGCCCAGAAGGCGACACCGCCGCCGCTGCTGGGGGGCCCGGCGGCGTTGACGAATTGCAGACCGATCCAGGCGGCAAGCGCAATCCCCGCCGGCACGGGCACGATGCGCACGAAGATGAGAATCCAGATCAGCACGTTGATCCGCGCCGTCGGATGCAGCAGCAGATAGGCCCCCATGACCCCGGAGATGGCGCCCGATGCGCCGACCAATGGCACGGTCGACCCGGTGTCGATCAGCATATGGGTCCCGACGGCGGCCAGGCCGCAGACCAGATAGAAGATCAGAAAACGGACATGGCCCATGCAGTCCTCGACATTGTCGCCGAGAATCCAGAGGTAGAGCATGTTACCGATCAGATGCATCCAGCCGCCGTGCATGAACATGGAGGTCAGCAGGGTCATTTCCGCCGGAATCCAGGACAATTCCGGCGACAGGGTTCGTTCGCCGAACACCACGGCGGGGATGGTGCCGAGCGCATAGACCGCTTCCTGGGCGCTTCGGGGATCCAGGCTCGCCTGCCACAGGAACACGGCGACGCAGGCCGCGATCAGGGCCACGGTCACGTATTGAAAGGAAATGCGGTGCCGGGGATTGGAATCGGATATCGGCAGCAGCATGGGACGGCGGTCTCCTCGGGCGGGGCGCGGAGCCCCAGCGGTACGTGCCGATTATGGCCAAAGCCGGGCGTCCCGGCCAGCATGTGCGGGATCGGCGTTGGCCGGCACGTAAACCTGTTGTCCCCGGGGGCGGTCAGATTGTATACAATGTGCCGCCAAGCCGCCCGGGGCTGCCCTGCCCCGAAAATCCCCGTGAGCGGCGAAAATTAGGAGATAAGCAGCCATGACCGAGATCCTGCGCACGCCCGTGACCGACGCCTCCGCCTGGCGCGGAACGGATTATCCCGATGCCGCGGTATGGACCCTGACGCTGACCGAGGATCATGTCGCCGAACTGGCCACGGCCCTGGCGGCGGTCAAGGCGGCGGGCGGAACACTCGGCTTCGCGCGCGAGGATTTCCCCCTGCCGACCCTGGGGCCGGTGCTGGACGAGGTGTCCGACGAAATCCAGTACGGCCGGGGGTTTCAGGTGATCCGGGGGTTGGATCCCCAGCGCTTTGCGCTGGACGACTTGAAGATGGTTCTGTGGGGGATCGGCCAGTACCTGGGCATCGGCATCATCCAGAACAAGCAGGGCGAACTGATCGGCCAGGTCATGGACCATGGCGACAAGTTCGAGGGCAAGGACCCCTATCTGTCCGGCGTGCGCTTCTACCGCACCTCGCTGGACCTGCCGCCCCATACGGACAGCTGCGACGTGGTCGGTCTGATGTGCGTGCGCCGGGCCAAGTCAGGGGGCGAAAGCTCCGTGGTTTCGGCCACGGCCATCTACAACGAAATCCTCAACACCCGCCCGGACCTGATCGATTCCCTGTGCGGCGGTTTCTACGTCGATCTGGCGTCCAAGACCGGCAACATGACGGAAGTCACCCAGCAGCGCATTCCCGTATTCGCTTATTACGAAGGTGCCCTGGCCTGCCGCTACAACAAGCGCCAGCTTGAACTGGGCGCCGAGAAATCGGGTCATCCGCTGACGCCGTTGCAGCAGGAAGCCATCGATTATTTCCGCGAACTGTCGCAGCGTCCCGACCTGCGCCTGGACATGATGCTGGAGCCGGGGGATTTTCAGATCCTCAACAACCGTACGACCCTGCATTCCCGCCAGGAATTCCAGGACCATGCCGAGGCCGATCAGAAGCGCCTGATGCTGCGCATCTGGATGATCACCCCGGACGGCCGCCCGGTGGCGCCGGAAATGCTCAACCTGCTCAACACCGGCCCCCGGGGCGGTGTCGCCGCCCAGCAATAGGGGCGCTTACCAAGTGAAGGATGGAGACGTGATGAAGGACGCCGACAAGGCGGTGCCAGGGGCGACCGCGGTGCTGGCGGATTTCGCCGCCGGTCTGACGTTCGAGGACCTGCCGAAGGATGTCGTCGAACATCTGAAGCTGGCGGTGCTCGACGGGTTGGCCTGCTGCCTGCATGGCGCCACCCTGCCGTGGACCCGTATGGTCGCCGACCTGGTCGACCACGACGGCGGCACGCCCGAGGCATCCTTGATCGGCATGCTGCGCATGGTGCCCGTGGCCAATGCCGTGCTGGTCAACGCCACGGCGGGCCATGCGTTTGAGATGGACGACATCCACCGCGACGCCATCACCCATCCCAATTCCATCGCCGTGCCGGTGGCCCTCAACATGGGCGAACGCCTGTTGGGCACGCGCCGGGCCGGGGTGCCGGGATCGCTGGTGCTGACGGCCATGGCGGCGGGCTATGAAGTCGCCTGCCGGGTCGGCGCGGCCGCCGGGACGGACCTGCTGCTGCGGGGCTTCCACCCCCAGGGCACCGTCGGCCCCCTGGTCGCCGCCGCCACGGCGGCGCGCATGATGGGCCTGGATGCAGCCGCGACGGCCCATGCGCTGGGTATCGCGGGCTCGCTCGGCGCCGGGCTGATGGCCGCCCAGGAAGGGGCCATGGTCAAGCGCCTGCATTCCGGCCGCGCCGCCGAGGCTGGGGTTCGTGGTGCTGAACTGGCCGCCAAGGGCTTCACCGGCATTTCCGACATGGTCGAGGCCGAATACGGCGGGTTCCTTTCCGCCTTCGCCGGCAAGATCAACATTGATCGCGCCGTGCAGGGCCTGATGCCCGGCCAGGACATGCAATGGGAAGTGCTGCGCACGGGGTTCAAGCCCCACGCCATGGTGACCAGCATCCACGGTGCCCTCGACGCGCTCCGCGCCGTGATGACGGACAACAATCTGGCCGCCGGCGACATCGCCCGCATCACGGCCCATGTCAGCCATCCGACCTATGTCCATTGCGCCTGGCCCTACAAGGCCCAGGGCATCACGGCGGCGCAGATGAACCTGTATTACGGGCTCGCCATGATCGCCCTGGATGGCGAGGCCTTCACCGCCCAATTCACCGAGGACCGCATCAAGGCGCCCGAGGTGCTTGCGTTCATCGACCGCATCGACGCCGAGGTCGACCCCGCGATCGAGGCCGAGGGCCCGGGCGCCCGCCACATGGCGCGGGTCACGGTGGTGACCACGGATGGGCGGGAATTGTCCCATACGGAGCGCAACCGCCGCGGCAGCCCGGAAAACCCCGTTTCGGCGGCGGACCTGGACCGCAAGTACGATGCGCTCGCGATACCGGTCCTGGGCGAGGCCAAGGCCGCCAAGGTGAAGGATTTCGTGGCGGGCCTGGACACCGTCGAGGATATCCGGCCGTTGATGAATTTGCTGACGGCGTGATCCGCCACGCGGTGGCGGCGCGGGACGGTTTGGTGTAGAATCACCCGTGCTTGTCGGGGGATCGGCCATTCAGATGGGGACCCAGACCATGCCACAGGAACGCCGCGCCGCGCGCCGGTTCGATATCACAGAACTGATCTTTGTCTCCTCATCCAGGGAAACGAGGACAGGACTGTTACGCGACATTTCCAGGCAGGGGGCGCAGGTCGAATTTTCCGACATCCTGGGCCGGACTCAACACGCCTTTGCCGCGGGCGATGCGGTCAATCTTCGGGTCGACGGGCTGGGCGAATTGCCCGGCGTCATCTCGCGCCTGACGGGCAAGGGCGTGGCCATCGAATTCCGCATCGACGGCGCGCAGCAGGAAATGCTGCGGGCGGAAATACAGGAAGCCTTCGACGCGGCGTGATTTAATAGCGCCAGAAATCCCGATCGAACATCACCAGCAGGGCCAGCACCTCAAGCCGCCCGGCCAGCATGGCCAGGGTCAAAATCCATTTCGCGGCGTCGGGCAGGGGCTGGAAGGTGCCGGACGGGCCGATGATCGGCCCCAGGCCGGGGCCGACGTTGGTGATCGCGGTGACGGTCGCCGAATAGGCCGTCAGGATATCCAGTTCCAGAAACGACAGCGCCACCGTGAACACGGCGATGGTGGCCACGAACACGGCCAGGAAGGCGAGGATCGAATAGGGCACGTCGTCGGGCACGGGGGCGCCGTTGTAGGACAGGGTGATTACCCGGTTGGGGCTGAACAGGCGCTTCACATGGGCGCGCACCAGTTTGTAGAGAATCTGGTGGCGGTAGATCTTGATCGCGCCCGAGGTCGATCCCGAACAGCCGCCGATGTACATGAGCGCCAGGAACACCCCGACCCCGCCGGGGCCCCAGGTCGTGTAGTCGTCGGTGGCGAAGCCCGTGGTGGTGACCACCGAGGTCACGTTGAACGCGGTCAGGGTCAGGGCTTCGGGAAAGGAAATGCCGCGTTCCCAGGTCATCCAGCCGGCCAGGCCGAGGCTGACGACGGCCAGCAGGACGATGAAGCCGCGCACCTGTTCGTCGCTGAACATCTGGCCGGGGTTGCCCCGCGCGGCCTTGATGTACAGATAGAACGGCACGGCCCCGGCGGCCATGAACAGGATCGCGATCCAATGCAGGGCCGGGCTTTTGAAAAACCCGAAGGACGCATCATGGGTCGAATAGCCGCCGGTCGACACGGTGGCCATGGCATGGGTCACGGCGTCGAACAGGGACATGCCGAACATGAAGTACAGGAAAGCGCAAAGCACCGTCAGCAGGGTGTAGAAGGCCATCAGGTAGATGATCATCTGGAACGCGCTGGCGCTGAACTTCTCGCCGGTGTCCGAACTTTCGATCTTGAACAGCTGCATGCCGCCGACGCGCATCAGCGGCAGCATGAGGATCGCCATGGCGATGATCCCGATGCCGCCCAGCCATTGAAGGATCGCCCGCCACAGCAGGATACCCGGCGGCAGATGGTCCAGGCCGGTCAGGATGGTCGAGCCCGTGGTGGTGATGCCGGACATGGATTCGAACAGGGCGTCGGTCAGGCTGATGCCCAGGCCCAGGAACGGGATCGCGGCGATCCCCGCCACGGTGACCCAGCCCAGGGCCGTGACCAGAAACGCCTGCCGCAGGTTGAGCGCGATGCCGTCCCTGGGCCAGGCGGCGATGGCCAGGGCGAAGCCGATGAAGCCGGTGACCAGGGCCGCCGTGACGAACGGCTTCCAGTCCTGGTCGTGGTAGACGGCATCGGTCAGGGCCGGGATGCACAGAAGCACCGCGATAAAGCAGGCCAGCAGCCCCAGAAGGTGCACGACGGGCCGAATGTTCAGCATCTCGTGACCCTCCTTTAAGGGTCTGCGGAAACGGCCGGACCGGATTGGCCGGTCTTAGTGGAGCGCGGCCACCAGCCCGTCGAACAGGGGCTTGCCGTCGATGCCGCCAAGCGCGGCTTCGGCCAGGCGTTCGGGGTGGGGCATCATGCCCAGCACGTTACCGGCCGCGTTGACGATGCCGGCGATGTTGTTGCGGCTGCCGTTGGGATTGGCCTCGTCCGCAACCTTGCCCTTGGGATCGCAGTAGCGGAAGGCGACGCGGCCCTCGCCCTCAAGGCGCTCCAGGGTCGCGTCGTCGGCGAAATAATTGCCGTCGTGATGGGCGACGGGGATGCGGATCACCTGATCTGCCGAATAGGCGCCGGTGAAGGGGGTGTCCGTGTTCTCGACCTTGAGCCAGACATCCTTGCATACGAATTTCAGGCCGGCGTTGCGCATCAAGGCGCCGGGCAGCAGCCCGGCCTCGGTCAATACCTGAAAGCCGTTGCAGACGCCCAGCACGGGCACGCCCTTGTTGGCGCGCTCCACCACCGTGCGCATGACCGGCGAATTGGCGGCCATCGCGCCGGAGCGCAGATAATCGCCATAGCTGAACCCGCCCGGCACGGCGATCAGATCGACGTCGGGCAATTCGGTGTCGCGGTGCCAATGCATGATGACGTCGGTGCCGGTCACCGCTTCCAGCGCGACCTTCATGTCGCGGTCGCAGTTGGAGCCGGGAAAGACGATGACGGCGGCTTTCGTATTGGTCGGCATGGCGGGGGATCAGCCTTCGGCGATATCGACGGAAAAGTTCTCGATCACCGTGTTGGCCAGAAGCTTCTGGCACATGGCTTCCACGGTTTCCTTGGCCTTGGCGGGGTCGGTCTCGGCCAGTTCCAGTTCGATGTATTTGCCCTGGCGCACGTCGTTGACGCCGTCAAAGCCGAGCCCGGCCAGCGAATGCTGCACGGCCTTGCCTTGCGGGTCGAGAACGCCGGATTTCAGGGTAACGTGGACGCGTGCTTTCATCTTACTGAACGGTCTCCGGTTCCTTGATGTCGACGGGGCCCGATTCCGGCAGAATGCCGAGGCGCCGGGCGACCTCCTGATAGGCCTCCGCGACATTGCCGAGGTCGCGGCGGAACCGGTCCTTGTCCATCTTTTCGTTGGTCAGGACGTCCCACAGGCGCATGGAGTCGGGGCTGATCTCGTCGGCCAGCACGATGCGCATGGTCTGGTCGTTGTCCCACAGGCGGCCGAATTCCAGCTTGAAATCGACCAATTTCAGGCCGATGCCCATGAACAGGCCCGACAAATAGTCGTTGATGCGCAAGGACAGGGCCATGATCTCGTCCATGTCCTGCGGCGTCGCCCAGCCGAAGGCGGTGACGTGTTCCTCGGCGATCAGGGGGTCGCCCAGTTCGTCCGATTTGTAGCAGTATTCGATGATCGAGCGCGGCAGGGCCGTGCCTTCTTCCATGCCGAAGCGCTTGGAGAACGTGCCGGCGGCGACGTTGCGCACGATGATCTCGACGGGGATGATCTCGACCTCGCGGACCAGCTGCTCGCGCATGTTGAGCCGCCGGACGAAGTGGGTCGGCACGCCGATCTCACCGAGGCGGAGCATCAAATACTCGGAAATCCGGTTGTTGAGCACCCCCTTGCCGGTGATGGTGCCCTTTTTCTGGTTGTTGAAGGCGGTCGCGTCGTCCTTGAAGTACTGGACGATGGTGCCGGGTTCCGGGCCCTCGAATAGGACCTTTGCCTTGCCTTCGTATATCTGTCTGCGTCTTGCCATGGGTTTGTGCCCTCGTGAAGTTCCCCTTTGTGGTCGCTCCGAAATGGGGCGTGGCCTGCGGGGGAGGGGTTAGACGCACCATATAGCAGCGTCGGAGAGCCCGCTCAACAGAATAGGGGATCAGTCGGTGATTGGCCGGAATCCGCCGGGCCGGGGCCGCTTGGGACAGAACAGCCATTGGGGTTTCAGGGCCGGATCGAAGGGTTTGGGCAGGGCGATCAGCGACGACGACACGGTTTCGAACCCGAAATCCGTGGTGAAAGCCATGGAATCGCGCTCGCCGCCGCCCTGCCATTCCTTGAAATCCGACATCAAGGCCACCCAGGCGTCCCATCCGCCGGCCCCCTGGGCCGGGTCCGGCGGGGGGGCGGCTTCGAACAGGGGGCGGTAGTGGCCGATCCGCGCCGAGGTGTCGTCGTTCAAATCATAAGCCGTGATCATCGACAGGCCCGGGCGGATTTCCTGGACGGAAACCTTGGGATCCCGACCGTTGCCGGAAATCCAGAAGGCGCGGTTCACGTCGCCGACGATCAGGTTGAACGACCGATAGGCGCTGCCGTCGAGATGGGCCAAGGCCTCAGCGGCTTCGGCGGCCTCGCCGTGGCTTAGGGCCTCCAGCGGCAATTCGCCGCGCGACCGCTTGCCGGCTTCCTGGCCAAGCGATCCGTGGCGGTTCAATACGCCGGCCACCATGCGGTCGTCGTTGACGCCCAGCCAGGTGCCGCCGGCGGTTCTGTCCCGCCCGGCGGTGACATGGGGTGCATCCGGCCAATGGCGGCCCGGTGGGTCGGAAAGCCGCTCTGCCATCTCGTCGCGGTTGGCGGCGACGATCAGTGGCCAGTCATGGCCCGGGCGGCGTAGAATGACGAGTGTGCACATAATCGTTACATAAGGCCTGTAGGAAGATTGCGCCAGCAGTTGCACCGGATGTTGCGATGACGCGCCAACCCGCGTAAATAAGCCCAGCGAAACCCATTACTCATTGGCCAGAACGGAGCCCAGGACATGTCTGACGCCTTCAAGGACCGGGAAAAAGGTTACGAAGCCAAGTACCAGTTGGACGAAGAACAGCGGTTCAAGGCGGAATCCCGGCGCAACAAGCTGCTCGGTCTGTGGTTGGCCGAGGCTTTCGGGCTGAAGGGCTCCGACGCCGACGCCTATGCCCGCGAAGTGGTTCTGGCCGATCTGGACGAGCCCGGTGTCGACGATGTGGTGCGCAAGGTCATGGGCGATATCGAAACGCGCGGCCTGGCGATCACCGAAGACCAGATCCGGCGCAAGCTCGAAGACCTGCTGCACACCGCGGCCGAGCAGATCAAAAGCGAATAATTCTACTTGTGTCATTGCCGGGCTTGACCCGGCAATCCACGCCCGCCCGGTCCATGGACCCCCGGATCAAGTCCGGGGGTGACGGACGGGTGTGGCGGGCTATGCCGTGTCGCCCTTCAGGTGACGGTGCACCAGTTCCGCGTCCGCCGCACCGCGCGACGGCAGGTTCAGGCTGCTTGAATGCCCGAAGCAGCGGATCTGCCCCTGGGCATCCATTTCGACGAAACCCGCCGATACGGGTTTGAGCGGACGCAGTTCGCCCGCCACCCAGCTATGGGTGAATTCGTGGGGGAACAGCACGGGGGCCTCGCCCCGCGCCGACGTGAACACGATGTATTTCATGGGAAAGCCGGGCAGAGGCGTTGGCTGGTCCGGCATTCCGCGTCATCCGCTCTATTCGCTGAACACCCGGCGGAACACCGTATCGACCTGGGCCGTGTGATAGGCCAGGGACGAGACCTCGAACAGCGCGTTCAGTTCTTCGGGCGTCAACAGCTTCTTGATGTCCACATCCCGTTCCAGGAAGAACATCAGACGGTTGTCGTAGGACTGCGCTTCTTCGTCCTCGGCATCCAGATGGGCCGGCTTGTCCGGGTCGTCCGGGTCGATGCCGAAGCTTTTCCACACCCGCATGGCGTTGCGCTGCACGATCCGGTAGGCGTCCTCGCGGCTGACACCTTTCTGGGTCAGGAACAGCAGCACCCGTTGGGCGTCGTGAATGCCGCCGAACTTGTCGATATGTTCCTTCATGTTGGCCGGATAGATGACCAGCTTTTCGACCACGCTGGCCAGCCGCGCCAGGGCGAAATCAAGGGTCACCGTGGCGTCGGGGCCGATCATGCGCTCGACCGAGGAATGGGAGATGTCGCGTTCGTGCCACAGCGCCACGTTTTCCAGGGCCGGGACCACGGCCATGCGCACGATACGCGCCAGGCCGGTCAGGTTTTCCGTCAGGATCGGGTTGCGCTTGTGCGGCATGGCGCTGGAACCCTTCTGCCCCGGCGCGAAATATTCCTGGGCCTCGCGCACTTCCGTGCGCTGCATGTGACGGATTTCCGTGGCCAGGTTTTCCATGGATGCGGCGACCACGCCCAACGTCGCGAAGAACATGGCGTGGCGGTCGCGGGGGATCACCTGGGTCGAAATCGGCTCCGGCGACAGGCCCATCTTTTCGGCCACGTATTCCTCGACGAAGGGATCGATGTTGGCGAAGGTGCCGACGGCGCCGGAAATGGCGCAGGTCGCGATTTCGTCGCGCGCGTTTTCCAGGCGCCAGCGCGCGCGCTGGAATTCCGCGTAGAACCGGGCAAGCTTCAGGCCCACGGTCGTCGGCTCGGCATGAATGCCGTGGCTGCGGCCCATCACCGGGGTCATCTTGTGTTCAAGGGCGCGGGTCTTCAGCGCCGCCAGAACCTTGTCGATATCGTCAAGCAGGATCGTCGCCGCCTGTTTCAACTGCACGGCCAGGCAGGTGTCCAAAACGTCCGACGACGTCATGCCCTGGTGGACGAAGCGGGCGTCGTCGCCGATATGCTCCGCCAGTTCCGTGGTGAAGGCGATGACGTCGTGCTTGGTCTCGCGCTCGATCTCGTCGATGCGGTCGATGCGCGCGCCGTCATAGGGCTTGTTGCCCTTTTCCCAGACGGTCTGGGCGGCCTCTTCTGGGATCACGCCCAATTTGGCCTGCGCGTCGCAGGCATGGGCCTCGATCTCAAACCAGATGCGGAACTTGTTGGCGGGCTCCCAAATGGCGGCCATCTGGGGGCGGGAATAACGCGGGATCATGGAAACTCCGTTTCAGGCGGGAAATTATAGTCTGGACGGCGGCGCGGACAAGCGGACATGCCAGACTGGGGTGGATTTGAAAAGACCCGACCGTCGATTTCCCCGAATTTACGGCATTCCAGGATATATTCAGGCCATGGATGACCTCAGCACCCCCGCCGATCTTCCGGTGATCCCCCTGGTCGATGCCGGGCAAGGCGGCCCGCCCGCCATGGCCGAGGCCGAACGGGCGCGCTTCAACGATCTGTTCCGCGCGGGCCGTGACCATTATGGCCCCCTATTCCTGGAACTGGGTGACCGGCTGACCAAACGTTGGCTCGCCGATTGTCCGACGCCCTACCGCGCCGATCTCGACGCCTGTGCGGCCCAATTGGACCACGCGGGGGTCTACATGCTGAACCTCAGTTATGAATGGTCGTGCACCACGGCCGTGGGCCGTCCGCCGTCGGGCCGCGGCAACCGCATGCTGCGCACCCTCGACTGGCCGCTCCACGGCCTGGGCCGCAACGTGGTCGTCGCGCGTCAGTTAGGTGACACGGGGGACTGGCTCAACGTCACCTGGCCAGGGTTCGTGGGCGTGGCCACGGCCATGGCGCCGGGGCGCTTTACGGCGGCGCTCAACCAACCGCCCATGAAGACATGCACCGCCAGTTGCTGGCTTGACTGGGCGATCGAGCGGACCCGGGTGTGGCGGCGGCGCCTGATGCCGCCGACGCATCTGCTGCGCTTGGCCTTCGAAATCTGTCCAACTTACGACGCGGCGAAAACCCTGCTGACCGAAACCCCGATCGCCGTGCCCGCCTTCTTTTCCCTGTCGGGAACGGAGGCCCATGAGGGCTGTGTCATCGAACGCACGGAAACCGACGCTTTCATCCGTGACGGCGGCAGCGCCGCCATCGCCAACCACTGGATCGCGGGGCCCTTCACGGGCCGCTCGCGGGGCGCCGACAGTCTGGGCCGCTTCGCCCGGATGGAGGCCTGCCGGGACGGGGTCGAAGACGGGTTCGACTGGGTCGTCCCACCGATCCTCAACCCGACCACGCGGCTTGCCGTCACCGCCAACGCGGCCACGGGGGGGCTGCGGGTGCGTGGATACGAGGCAGCGGGGGCCGCGACCCACGACTTCACCCTGTGACTTTGATCATTGACGGTCGGGCCCGGTTTACTAGACTGCCGGACCCGGGGGGGCTCCTGGAATTGCGTGTCGCAAGTTGAGGAGACATCCATGAATCTGTTCACCCTGCTGAAGGTCCGTGCGGCCGAAGGTCGGCCGATCCGGGTCGGCCTGATCGGCGCCGGCAAATTCGGCTCCATGTACCTGGCGCAGGCGCCGAAGACGCCGGGCGTGCATGTCGCGGGCGTGGTCGACCTGAATCCGGCGAATGCGCGGGCCAACCTTGACCGGGTCGGCTGGTCGGCGGCGCGGACCAACGTGGCCTCGCTCGACGCCGCGGTGGCGTCGGGGCAGACGTTTTTATCCGACGACTGGCAGGCCCTGATCTCTCATCCCGCGATCGACATCATCGTGGAATGCACGGGCAATCCCGTGGCGGCGGTCGATCATTGCCTGGCCGCCTTCGCCGCCGGCAAGCATGTCGTCAACGTGACGGTCGAGGCCGATGCCTTCTGCGGCCCCCTGCTGGCGGCCAAGGCCGGGGACGCCGGGGTGATCTATTCCTTGGCTTACGGCGATCAGCCGGCGCTGGCGTGTGAGCTGGTCGATTGGGCGCGGACGGCGGGCTTTCCCGTGGTCGCCGCCGGGCGCGGCCACAAATGGCTGCCGCATTTCCGGGAATCGACGCCGGACACGGTGTGGGATCATTGGGGCCTGACCGCCGAACAGGCCAAGGCCGGCGGCCTTAATCCCAAGATGTTCAACGCCTTCCTCGACGGCTCCAAGCCCGCGATTGAGACTGCCGCCATCGCCAATGCGACGGGGCTGGAAGCCCCCGAAGACGGCCTGGCCTTCCCGCCCGGTTCCATCGACGACATCCCGACCCTGATGCGCCCCCGCGACGAGGGCGGCGTTCTGGAAAAGAAGGGCCTGGTCGAGGCCGTCGCCTCCCTGCGCCCCGACGGCACGCCGATCCCCCATGATATCCGCAAGGGGGTCTGGGTCTGCGTCGAGGCCGACACGGACTACATCCGCCGTTGTTTCGAGGAATATCAGGTCACCACCGACCCCTCGGGCCGCTACATGTGCAACTACAAGAAATGGCACATGATCGGCCTGGAACTGGGCCTTTCCGTCGCCTCCATCGGCCTGAGGCGCGAGCCCACGGGCGTCGCCACCTGTTTCAACGCCGACGTGGTGGCGACGGCCAAGCGCGCCCTTGCCCCCGGCGACACGCTCGACGGCGAAGGCGGGGCGACCGTGTTCGGCAAGCTGCAGCCGGCGGCCAAATCCATGGCTGACGGACGTCTGCCGCTGGGCCTCGCCCATCAGTTGAAGGTCATCCGCCCCGTGGCCAAGGACGCCATGCTGACCTGGGCCGACGTCGCCGTCGACGAAAGCCTGAGCGCCACCCAAATCCGCCGCGAGATGGAAGCCATGTTCGGCGGCGCGGCGGCGGGAACGCGCCTGGCGGGCTGAAAATTCGGCCGAGCCGTCAGGATACGGTCACCCGGCGGGCCTAGAACAGGGGAAGCGAGAAGGGGGACTTATGGAACAACATTTGCCTGACGACGGGGGAAGCATCCCCAAGACCGTGCGCCGCCTGGTCGAGGAAAAGGGCTCGGCCGTCTCGACCATTTCGCCTGACGATCTAGCGGTCGACGCGGCCCGCGTGATGGCGGACGAAAAGATCGGCGTGTTGGTCTGCTGCGACGACCCGACGGTCGTCGCGGGCGTGATCTCGGAACGCGACATCGTGCGCGTGTTCGCCGAACACCCGGAAGGGGCCGGCGCCATGCTGGTCCATGACGTGATGACCAAGGACGTCCGAACCTGCCACATGGATGACGAGATTTCGACGGCCATGGCGATCATGCAGCAGGGCGGGTTCCGCCATCTGCCCGTGGTCGACGACGGTCGCCTGCGTGCCCTGATCAGCGCCACCGATATCCTGATGTTCTACATGAAATACGCCAACCTGAACGATCGCCAGGTTATCCTGGCGATCATTCTGGAGTCAGGTCTGGTCTATCCGGGCGGCTGAGCGGCAGGCCGTTTTCAGGTCTCATGCGGCGATGTTATGCCCCGAAGGGGAACATCTTAAAACAGCCGGAAATCAGCCATTTATCGGTTCTGGTGACGTGTGGGACAGGGCCGTAATTTGACATTTCCGATAAAAATAGTATGGTTTATCGGGATGTTTGATAATGATTTCAGCACCAATGAAGTGATCGTGGGCCTTACTGCCGAAGGTGACGCCAGGACCCTGCGCAAACAAGCCGCAGAAGTTCCGGAGTGCGTTCGCAGCACCGTTGCCCCAACCTGGGTGTTCATTGGCAAATACGCCATGCCGCACTCTGAACACCTGATCCCCTTCCAGGACTGATACCGACACCAGTCGGCCCTTTGGGCCGACAATTGAACCAGCGTGCTCGCGGATGCGAGCACGGCTCTTTCCGTACGTTCATATCCCCAGAAAAATATCAGGAAAAATTTATGTCCGACCAAACACTGACAGCCCAACTCACGGATACTTCAACTGCCATTGTCGAGGGCTCCTTTACACCAAACGAGGTCAAAATCCCCGACACTGAAGCCTTACTTGACGTTGATGGTGTTGGTATTCGTGCGCCATCCATAGGCGAAGGCGCGTTGATGTGGGAACTGGCGCGCGACGCGGGCGGTTTGGACCTGAATTCCCCTTACGCATACATGATGGCGGGACGCCATTTCCAAAGCACCTGTGCAATTGCCGAGGTTTATGGAAAACCCGCCGGGTTCGTCATGGCGCACCGCATTCCGTCGCGCCCGGATGTCCTGTTTATCTGGCAGGTGGCCGTGTTGTCGGATTTTCGCGGCCTCAGCATCGCGAAACGGATGTTCGACAATCTGCTCGCGCGAGAAGAAAACGCAGGCGTGCGCACCATGGAAGCCACGGTGACGTCGTCAAACAAGGCCTCCGCCGCGCTGTTCGCGGCTTTCGCCAAAAGCCGTAATGCTGAATTGGACGTTCGCACCGGCTTCACCGCCGCCGATTTCCCCGATGGTCATGGTCACGAGGCGGAAGACCTCTACGTGATTGCACCCATCTCTGACATTACCTAACGAGGATTACCCGATGAAAACCTTCGAAAGACATGAATCCAATGTCCGTGGCTATATCCGCAACTTCCCCACGGTTTTCGCCAAAGCCAAGGACGCCAAGCTGACCGACCAGGACGGCACGCAGTACATCGACTTTTTCGCTGGTGCGGGCGTGTTGAACTACGGCCATAACAATGCCGAGCTTAAAGAGGCCGTCATGGATTACATGGCCGAAGACGGCATCATACACGGCCTTGATATGGGGACCGAAGCCAAGGAAACGTTCCTCAAGACCTTTCACGAAGTGATCTTGAAGCCGCGCGGGATGGACTACAAAATCCAGTTCCCCGGCCCCACCGGCACCAATGCGGTGGAAAGCGCGCTTAAGCTTGCGCGCAAGGTTACGGGCCGCACCAACGTGGTGAGCTTCACCAATGCCTTTCACGGCATGACGGCGGGGGCGCTGGCGTTGACCGGCAACGCCTCCAAGCGTGCCGGCGCCGGCGTGCCGCTGAACAACGTCACCACCATGCCCTTTGACGGCTATATGGGCAAAGATATCGATACGCTCGATTACTTTGAAAAGACGCTGAAGGACGCAGGCAGCGGCATCGACAAGCCCGCCGCCGTAATCGTCGAAACGGTCCAAGGCGAGGGCGGCATCAACCTCGCCGGCTGGAAATGGCTGCGCAGGTTGCGCGCCATCTGCACCCAGCACGACATCCTGATGATCGTTGACGACATCCAGATGGGATGCGGGCGGACCGGTCCGTTCTTCAGCTTCGAGCCCGCGGCCGTCATGCCGGACCTGATCTGCCTGTCCAAGGCCATCAGCGGATTGGGCCTGCCGATGGCGCTGGTTCTGATCCGTCCGGACCTGGATATCTGGAAGCCCGGCGAACACAACGGCACGTTCCGGGGCAATAACCTGGCTTTCGTATCGGCAACCAAGGCCCTGGATTACTGGCGTAACGGCGTGTTGGAAGAAGACGTCGCCATCAAAGGTCGGCGCATCCGCGAACGCCTTTCCGAAATCGTCGATGCCCATCCGGAAGCCAACCTGCGCGTTCGCGGACGTGGGATGATCCAGGGACTGGTCAGCGAAGAGGAAGGCCTTGCCGTCGACATTTGCCAGGAAGCTTTTCAAAACGGTCTGGTGATGGAAACGGCCGGTGTTGATGATCAGGTCGCCAAGATCATGCCGCCGCTGACGATCGATGACCTTACCCTTGATAAGGGGCTGGACACGCTGGTCGAAGCCGCGGCACGTGTCATCAAAAAGCGTGCTTCTGAAAACGCGACAGAAAACGCGACGGACGCGGCTTAAAGAAAGATCAAAAAAACATGATTGTGAAGAAACTCGACGACGTGCTCGGTACCGAGCACGAAGTCAAAGGCGGCACTTGGACCAGCCGCCGCTTGATCCTCCGCGACGCCGGCATGGGCTTTTCCATGCACGACACCTTGATCCACGCCGGAACGGAAACGCTGATCTGGTACAAAAACCACCTGGAAGCCGTTTACTGCATCGAAGGCAAGGGTGAGATCGAGGTATTGCCAGATGGTCCCACCTACCCCCTCGAGGCCGGGACGCTCTACGCCCTGAACGGAAATGAAAAGCACTTGCTGCGCGCCGAAGAAGAGATGCGCATGATCTGCACCTTCAACCCGCCTTTGACGGGTTTGGAGGTGCATGACGAGGACGGTGTGTACCCTGCCTTTACCGAGTGACGTTCCCCGCGCCAAAGGCTGCGATGGGTTAAAAGCAGCCATCCATCACTGACGATTGCGATCTCCGCGTTGGCCACGAAAGGCCGTGGGGCGATCGGTGGTTCGTGGGCCCACGGTTTCCACGATGCTGGAGAAACCGGGGACCAGAACCCGAAACGCCGTTTTGATCCTGTGCGAGTGCATCGAAGGCTCCGGGGCTGGTCGCTCAATGGCCCACCGTTTCCTCACCCTCGCCGCCGAACCGGGTGGCGGCCCAGCCGATGGCGAGGCCGACCACCGCCCCTTCGGCCACGAACCACCAGGGCGAGGCAAGCGGGCTGCCGAAGCCGAAGATGTTGATCAGCACGGCTTCCATGAAATCGTAGGCAAAAAAGGTCAGGACGAAGTTCATCCAGGCCCCCAGGATCGTCGACCGCACCCACCAGGGCAGTGGCAGATGCAGCACCGGATGCCAGGTAAATATCCCCGCCATCCCGATGATCGCCCCCAGGGTCGTGTACCAGAACAGGATGCCGAAGCGCACCAGCCAGCCCACGTCGGCCATGAAATAGGGAAAGCTGAGAAAGCCGGCGAGCCCGACCAGGAAGCCGAGCGCCTTGCCGATGGCGATGCGGGTGACGAGGGACGGGCGGTCGAACATGGGGAGGGCCTCCTTCGTTGCGACGAAGGACCAGTCTAGCACCCCGGCGGGGGGCCGCCTTGATCTGGGTTAAGTCCGCCGGCGGCTACGTGTAGGGGTGAAAGCCCGGCCGTTCCATGGTGAACAGGGTATCGGCGGTGACTTCCGAATAGTCCTGATAGCCCATGCGCGCGATGGGGTGCAGCTTGCCGATGTCGATCTGGCCATTGTCCATGATCAGGTCGTCGGCGATGTGGATGCCCACGACCTCGCCGAACACCACGGTGTACAGGTGTTCGCCCTTGGTGTTGGGCAGTTCCACCGACTGCACCACCTTGCATTCGAACTGGATGGGCGATTCCTTGACGCGCGGCGGCTTGACCAGGGTGGACGGGACCGGCGTCAGCCCGGCCAGCGCCATTTCGTCCTGGTCCGGGCCCAGGTCGGCGGAGGTCTGGTTCATGGCGTCGCGCGTGTCCCAGGTCGCGAAGTTGTGCACGAATTCGCCGGTTTCCAGCGCATTGCGCAGGGAATCCTTACGGCCGTCCGTTCCTTCGATGCGGCTGGCGCCGGCCGAGAACATGACCGTCGGCGGGTTGTAGGCGACGCCGTTGAAAAAGCTGTAGGGCGCCAGGTTCACGTTGCCCGCCTGATCGACGGTGGTGATCCAACCGATGGGCCGGGGCACGACCAGGCTGTTGAAGGGGTTCTTGGCCAGACCGTGGCCGTCCTTGGGCTCGTAAAACATGGGTGTTTCCTTATAGGCTGGTGCGCGTGGGCGTTAGAGGCGGGCTTTGCGGTACAAGGCATACCACAGAAGACCGGCGGCCTGCATCCCGGCGACGATCAGGAAGGCCGTGCGGTAGCCTTCGGGCGCGAAATGGCCGGGCGACGGCTCGGGCCATTGATAGATGATTTCGCCGATCCCCCATTGCACGGCGAAGGCGCCGAAGAACACCATGACGTTAAGCCCGGTGACGACCCGCCCGGTCAATTCCTTGGGGAAGGTCTGGGACAGCACCGTATAGGGCAGGATGCCGAAGGTCCCGAACAGGCCGAAGGCGTACCACACGGGCGTCGTGTCCTCGAACGGGTCGAGGGCGATGACCGCGAGCGCAATGGTGAACATGATCATGCCGAACACGGACACGGCCATGGTGCGGATGCCCGCGCGGGCCAGCCGGTCGGCGATCCCGCCCATGGACACGAACCCGAGCACCATGAAGGCGGCGATGAACAAAAGCCCCGTCGCCATTTCCGATTGCTCCAGGCCCGCGACATCACGCAGCCAAGGCCCGGACCACAGGGATTGCACCCCCAGATAGCCGCTTTGCACCAGGACCGAGGCCGGGGCCACCCGCTTGAAGGCCGGGTCGGCGAACACGCGCTTGATGCCTTGGATCATTTCGCCCAGGGTTTCCGTGCTTTCCGTGCGGTCGTGCTTGGGCACGGCGAGGAACAGATAGGCCGCCGCCGTCAGCGTGACCGCGGCCAAAATGAAGAACACGCCCCGCCAGTCGGTGAACGACAGGGCCATTTCCACGGGCTTGGTCGCGGTCAAGGCCCCCATGCCGCCGAACGCCATGTGGATACCGGTGACCAGGGACTGACGTTGCGCCGGCACCCAATGGGAATAGGCCTTGAACGCGGCCATCAGGCAGGCCGAGGTGCCGAAACCGATCATTGCGCGGCCGACGACCAGGCCCGGCGTGCTGCCGGCCATGCCGAACACCAGGGCGCCGGCGGCGGCGACGACCAGAAGCGCCGCCTCGACCTTTCTCGGGCCGTAGCGGTCCAACAGGATGCCGAGCGGCAGTTGGAAGGCCGCGAAGGCGAAGAAATTGGCGCTGGTCAAAAGCCCCAGGTCCGCCGCCGTCAGGCCGAGGTCGGCAATCAGGTTGGGCGCGATGACGGCATTCACCACCCGGAACAGGTAGCTCAGGAAATAGCCGAAGGCGAAGGGAAGAAAGACCTGAAAGACGATCATGGATGGGCCTATATTATCGTTGAATTCCCGCCGGGAGGCCGCCGGCGGGGCGGAGACCTTGCGCCAAACGTTTGTCGAAGGCAAGCGTAGGGCTGGAAAACATACATAGGTAGGAAATACATGGGACCTGGCGGCGGCTTTCCGTACGGCGACTGGGAACGGGATATTCAGGCGATCAGCGACTGGTTGGTGGCCGAGGCCCTGGGACGTGTCCAACTACGCCCCTTGCTGGCCGGATTGTGCGATGCCCTGAACGCGGCCGGGATGCCGGTCCTGCGCGCCATTTCGGCGCTCAGCACGCTGCACCCCATGTACGTGGCGCATACCTATACCTACGTGCGCGGGCGGGGCAATGTGACGTCGGACATCCCGCATGGCGCACATAACACCGACGCTTGGCAGAAAAGCCCCCTGAAGGTCATGTTTGACACCGACGTCACCGAATGCCGCTTCGATCTGACGGATGACAGGCAGGTGGCGCCCTATCCCCTGCTGGGCGAGGCGCAGGACCTGGGTGGCACCGATTACGTCGGCTTTCTGACTCCCTTCGTCACGGGGGTGGAATTGCCGGATTCCGTCCATGATCTTGACGGCCTGATGACGTCATGGGTGACCGATCGGGCGGAAGGTTTTGCACCGAAGCATCTGCGCGCCCTGCGGCGTCTGGTGCCGCGCTTCGCGCTGGCGGCCAAGCTGGCCAAGCGCGAGGAGACGGCGCTTAACATCGTCACCGCCTACATGGGCCGGGATGCCGGCTGTCGGGTGCTGAACGGCCAGATCAAGCTGGGCGACGGTCAGGTCATCCCCTCCGTCATCTGGTATTCGGACATGCGCAATTCGACGGAGTTGTGCGAAAGCCTGAGCCACGGCGATTACCTTGCCGTGCTCAACCAGTATTTCGCCTGCACGGCGGGGGCGGTGATGGAGGGCGGTGGCGAGGTTCTGCGTTTCGTCGGCGACGCGGTGCTGGCGATCTTCCCGATCGGCGAGGACGGCGGCTACAGCCCCGAGGACGCCTGCGCCAAGGCCCTGGCCGCCGCCGGTCGGGCCGAGGAAAAGCTGGAAAAGGTCAACGCGGAACGTCGCGGGGAGGGGCAGCCGGAACTGGATTTCGGGCTCGGTCTGCATGTCGGCGAGGTCATGTACGGCAACATCGGTGTGCCCGCGCGGGTCGAGTTTTCGGTCACCGGCCCGGCGGCAAACGAGGTCGCGCGGCTGGAAAATTTGACCAAGGAAACGGGCAATCGGGTCGTCGTCTCGGCCCGCTTTTCCCGTCATCTGGATGTCGGCTGGCGGCCCTTGGGTGCGCATCGCCTGCGCGGCGTTTCCGGCGAACAGGAAGTATTTGCGCCGCCCAAAGCGGGCTGATAAAGCAAATCCGGGAGCAAGAAACTGGGCATCAACAAAAACGGCAACGGGACGGGATATTGGCATGGGGCCAAGCGCTTCATGCGCTACAAGCTCCTGGTCCCCATGAAACGCAGTCCACACCCGCCGGAATACACCGCGCGCGGCGTGTTCTGGGGCGTGTTCTGGGGCCTGACGCCGCTGGTCGGCATCCAGATGCCCCTCGTCACCGCCCATTGGCTGCTGTTCCGTCTGCACCCCAAGACCAGCTTCCACCTGATCCAGGGCCTGGCCTGGGTGTGGATTTCCAACGTCTTCACCATGGTGCCCATGTATTACGGCTTCTACGTCACTGGGCAGGTGATGCTGGGCCGGATCAAGCATGTGTCGGGCTACGATTCCTTCGCCAAGCTGTTCAATTTCGACGCCTGGCAGGAAGAGACGTTTTGGGAAACCGTGGCCCACTATTTCGAATATGTCTGGGAACAGTTCGGCCTGCCGCTGGCCGTCGGCTGGATTCCCTGGGCCGTCGCGGGCGGGTGGATCGGCTACAGGCTGTCGCTGAAGATCATCCGCGACCGCCGCCAGCGTATCCTGGCCAAACGCCTGCGCGAGTCCTTGGTAGCGGACGATACGGCCCCTAGCGCTTAGGCGCGGGGATCTTTCGCGATCTCGGCTTCCTGTTCGGCCCGGCGTTCCCTGACCACCGTCTCGATCTTATGGCGGAAGTCGGCGTCGTCCTCGGACAATCTGTTGAAATCATCCTTGGCCAGGCGCAACAGCCTGCAATCGGTCAGGCAATGGACGCGGACCAGCCGGGGCGCGTCGCGGTACAGCGCCATTTCGCCGAAGAATTCACCGGCGCCCATGTCGATGGTACGTCCCGGCAGGTGGACGCGCACGGTGCCGCTCAGGATGAAATACATGGCGTTCGCCGGGTCACCCTTGGTGAACACGGTGCTGCCCGCCGGCAGGCGGCGGGACTGCAGCCTGCGGACGATCTGTTCGATCTGCGCCGGGCCCAGGTGGGAAAACGCGGGCACGCCCGACACCATGCCGAACGAGATGACGAAATCGCGCTGGTGGATGTCGCGGGAAAAGGCCGAGGCGATGATGCCGATGGGAATGGCGAACATGCCGAGCCCGAAGATCATCATGGCCCCGCCGACGATCTTGCCGAGCGCCGTGACCGGCACGACATCGCCGTAGCCGACGGTGGTCAGGGTCGCCAGCCCCCACCACATGGCATGGGGGATCGAGGCGAATTTGTCCGGCTGGACCGCGTGTTCCAGGTGAAAGACGATGGTCGAACAGACCACCAGAAGCCCCAGCATGACGATCAGGGCGGCCCCCAGGGCCCGCCCTTCCTCGGCCAGGACGCGCATCAGGGTGTTCAGGCCCGGTGAATAGCGCGCCAGCTTCAACATGCGGAGCAGCCGGAAAATCCGCAGTACCCGCAGGTCCGCAGCCGGCACGATCAGGGACAGATAGAAGGGCGCTATCGCCAGCAGATCAATCAGCAGGTAAGGACCCATGGCGAAGCGCAGGCGGCCGAGAAAGGCGCCGTGGCGGGCAACCGGCGGATGTTCGACGGCGACCCACAGGCGGGCCAGGTATTCAACCGTGAACACGGCGACGGAGACACGGTCGAACACGAGAAACAGTTGGCCATGGGCGACGTCCAGACCGGGCACCGTTTCCAGGATCACGGCCAGCACGTTGGCGACGATCAGAGCAATCATGGCGATATCGAACACCCGCGACCCGGGGTGATCCGGGTGGCTGGCCTCGATCAGGTAATAGATCCGGCGCCGGATGGTCACAATCATCTGCCCTGTTCCGCTGCGGAAATTCGCTCGTGCCAGCTTATCCGCCGGCGCCTGGCCGTGGATTGACCGGCGTCAATCAAAGATAGCCCATGTCGCGGAACGACGTATGGCCCGATTTGGCGATGATCAAATGGTCGTGCAGGACGATGCCCATGCTTTTCGCAGCCTCGGCGACCTGGCGGGTCATGTCGATGTCGGCCTGGGACGGCGTCGGGTCGCCGGACGGATGGTTGTGAACCATGATCAGGGCTGCTGCCTGTAGCTCCAGGGCGCGCTTCACGACTTCACGCGGGTACAGCGGCGTGTGGTCGATGGTACCGCGCCACTGCACCTCGTCCTTGATCAGGACGTTCTTGCGGTTGAGGTAGAGAACCCGGAATTGTTCACGGCCTTCGCGGCTCATGGCCGTGCGGCAGTATTTCAGAAGCTTGTCCCAGTTGGCCAACACTGGGGCCGCGGCCAGTTCGTCGCGGGCCAGGCGCTCGGCCGCCGCCGCCACGGTTTTCAGCGCGACGACCACCGCGTCGCCTGCCCCCGGCACCTGGCGGATCAGCGATGCTTCGGCCGTCACCACCCCGGCGAACGATCCGAAACGGTCCAGCAGGTCCTTGGCCAAGGGCTTGACGTCGCGCCGGGGCAGGGCCTGGAACAGCAGCAGTTCCAACAGTTCGTAATCGGCAAGCTGGTCGCCCCCGGTTTTGAGAAACCGGTCCTTCAGGCGTTGGCGATGGCCGTGGAAATGCGGGGTCTTGGCCGCGTCGGGGGCCGCGTCAGGCTGATCATCGTCGCCCGTCGCCACCGCCCTGCTCCGGATCAGGCCTTGTAGGGCGGCCGGTCCAGGCCTTTGGGTGACAGGGTGAAGACCTCGAACCCGTCCGCCGTCACGCCGATGGAATGCTCGAACTGGGCCGAGAGGGAGCGGTCCTTGGTCACGGCGGTCCAGCCGTCGGCCAGGATCTTCACGTCGAACTTGCCGGCGTTGATCATCGGCTCGATGGTGAAGAACATGCCTTCATGCAGGACGTCGCCGTCGCCGGCGCGTCCGAAATGCATGATGTTCGGCGCGTCATGGAACACCTTGCCCAGGCCGTGGCCACAGAAATCGCGGACGACGGAATAGCGCCGGGCTTCGGCATAGTTCTGGATTGCTTGGCCGATGTCGCCCAGGCGGGCCCCCGGGCGCACCATGTTGATGCCTTCCCACATGGCCTCGAAGGTGGTGTCGACCAGCTTTTCCGCCTTCACCTTGGGCTTGCCGACATGGAACATGCGCGACGTGTCGCCGTGCCAGCCGTCGACGATGGTGGTGACGTCGATGTTGATGCAGTCGCCGTCCTCCAGCACTTTGGCCCCGGGAATGCCGTGGCAGACCACATGGTTGACCGAGGTGCAGATGGATTTCGGGAAACCGCGGTAATTGAGCGGGGCCGCGATGGCGCCGTGATCAGCGATGAACTGATGGCAAAGCTCGTCCAGGCGTTCCGTCGTCACGCCCGGTTGAACATGGGGCGTGATCATATCGAGCGTTTCCGCCGCGAGACGGCCGGCCGCGCGCATGCCCGCGAAGCCCTCGGGCCCGTGGATCTTGATCTGACGGCCGTCACGGGACGGCACGGTTTTGACGATCTCTTTCATGGCGTCTCAAATAAGCGGTAAATTCAAAAAGGCAACTCAGATGTCGTGTATCGCGACCGTTTTATCAGACCTTACCCGCAGGCGCGACCAGTTCCGCGTGTGCACCCTTAGGGCGTGACCGGCACGGGATCGCTCAACGAAATGTCCTCGGGCGTGACGGTGCAGCGGTAGCACAGGACCTCGATCCCCTTCATGCGCGCCTCTTCCAGACCGTCGGCATAGGCTGGGTCGATGTCGCCGGCGATCTCGAAGCGGTTGCCGTCCTCGCGCTGAACCAGATAGAGCATCACCGCGCGGTGGCCCTGGGCGACCATGTCGGCCAGTTCAACCAGGTGCTTGGCGCCCCGGGAGGTCACCCCGTCGGGAAATTCCAGCGGCCCGTCATCCAGGTTCCGGCGCATGGTGACGTTCTTGATCTCGACGTAGCACAGGCCCTTCTTGGGGTCTTCCAGCAGGATGTCGATGCGCGAATTCTGGCCGTATTTGACCTCGCGCCGCAGGGTCTCGTAGCCGGTCAGTTCGGGCACTTTCCCGGCCTCGATGGCGTCGGCGACGATGGCGTTGGGCAGGGCCGTGTTGATGCCGACCAGGGTCTCGCCGATGCGGATCAGCTCCCAGGTCCATTTCAGCTTGCGGTCCGGATTGGCGGCCGGGCTGATCCAGACCTCGGCCCCCGGTTCGTTGACCGACAGCATGGACCCGGAATTGGCGCAATGGGCGGTGACGACGGTGCCGTCTTTCAGGGTCACGTCGGCCATGAAGCGCTTGTAGCGCTTGACCAGGGTGCCTTTGACGAGGGGGGCGTGAAACTTCATGGCGGGGAAGCTACTCCCCGCCCCCGGAAAATTCAACGCTTCGGGTTTGCTGCGGGCGGTTAATCCCGGATGCGGGCAATCGCCAGGCCGTCGTGGCCCTTGATTCCGACCTGTTGCAGGATCACCGCCTCAAGCTGGGGATTGCGCGCGATCTGGCGGTTGAAGGCGGCCGCACCCAGGGCCGAGGGATCGTCGTCGTCCGGGTTCAGCACCTTGCCTTCGCGGATCACGTTATCGGCCAGGATCAGCGCCCCGGGCCGGGCCAGCTTCAGGGCCCAGTCCAGGTAGCTTGGGAAATTGACCTTGTCGGCGTCCAGGAACACCAGGTCGAAGGGGGCAGCCCCCGCACCCTCCAGGGTCGGCAGGGTTTCCAGCGCCGGGCCGGTGACCACGGTGATCTTGGGGACCAGGCCGGCGGCGGCCACGTTGTCCCGCGCCACGCGGGCATGGTCCGGGTCCAGTTCCAGGGTGATCAGGCGGCCGTCCTCGGGCAAGGCCCGGGCCAGCCAGATGGTCGAGTATCCCGCCAGGGTGCCGATTTCCAGCACATGCCGCGCGCCGACCAGTTTGGCGAACAGGTAAAGCAGCTTACCCTGGTTGGCGGAAACTTGGATGTCCGGCAGGCCCGCCGCGCGGGCGCGTCCCTGCGCCGCCGAAAGAACCGCGTCCTCGGGCGCGAACAGGGCGTCGATGTAGTCATCGACCCGGGTGAACCTGTCGCCGGTCATCATATTCATGGCCGCAATGTAGCGACTTAGTGTTGCGTTCCGGTGACGGGGCGGCGCTAGTCCTTGGGCTGGGCCTTCTCGCCCAGACTGATTTCCTGCCCCCCCAGGGCTTCGGCCAGGCGTGTCTTGGCGCTGCCGGGGGCCAGGGGTTGCTGCTGCGTCGGGGCGGGGGCCCAGGCCGTCAGGGTCAAAATCCGGAAGGTTGCGGGAAAGCGGCCGTCGGCGTCGCGGTGGCGGTCCTCGTACATCGCCATGGCGCGGGCCAGCACGTCGCGCCGGGCCAGGCCCGATTTGGCCTCGGCGATGGCGTTGCTTTCGCCCATGGCGCGCAGATCGTAGAGCAGCTTCATGGGCGTTTCATAGCTGACGGTGACCTGATCGGCGTCGACCACGGGCAGGGAAAAGCCCGCGCGCTGCAACAGCCCGCCCAGATCGCGGACGTCGGCGAAGGGCGATACGCGGGGGCTCAGGCCGCCGCAGATTTCGATCTCGGCCTCGGCCAGGCAGTCGCGTAGTTCGGCCAGCGTGCCGCCGCCCAGCATGGACGCCAGGAACAGGCCGTCCGGTTTCAGCGCCCGGCGGATCTGCAGCAACGCCCCCGGCAGGTCGTTGACCCAATGCAGCGACAGGTTGGACAGCACGGCATCGAAGGTGGCGTCGGCGAACGGCAGGAATTCCTCGTCCGCGGCGATGGTCGGCCTGCCGGA
>CAXAVJ010000042.1:0-29171 GCA_963972065.1 uncultured Rhodospirillaceae bacterium | reverse complement strand
GCCGACGACCGCGACACGCGCGGGTTCATTTCGATGACCACCAGGCGACCGTCCGCCGGGTTGACGGCGAACTGCACGTTGGACCCGCCCGTATCGACCCCGATTTCGCGCAGCACCGCGATCGAGGCGTTGCGCATGATCTGGTATTCCTTGTCCGTCAGGGTCAGCGCCGGCGCCACGGTGATGCTGTCGCCCGTATGCACGCCCATGGGATCGATGTTTTCGATGGAACAGATGATGATGCAGTTGTCGGCGCTGTCGCGCACGACCTCCATCTCGTATTCCTTCCAGCCCAGAACGCTTTCCTCGACCAGGACTTCCGTGACCGGGCTGGCGGCCAGGCCGCCGGCGACGATCTTTTCGAACTCGGGCCGGGTATAGGCGATGCCGCCGCCGATGCCGCCCATGGTGAAGGACGGGCGGATGATGGCCGGCAGGCCGACCTCGTTCAGGGCTTCGTAGGCGTCGGCCATGGAATTGACGACCCGCGATTTCGGGCTTTCCAGGCCGATCTTCTCCATGGCGTCGCGGAACTTCTGGCGGTCCTCGGCCTTGGCGATGACCTCGGCGTCGGCGCCGATCATCTCGACCCCGTATTTTTCCAAGACACCGTTTTCAGCCAGCGCGATGCCCGTGTTCAGGCCCGTCTGCCCGCCCATGGTCGGCAGCAGCGCGTCGGGCCGTTCCTTGGCGATGATCTTTTCCACGAACTCGGGCGTGATCGGCTCGATATAGGTCGCGTCGGCCATGCTCGGGTCGGTCATGATGGTGGCCGGGTTCGAGTTGACCAGGATGACCCGGTAACCTTCCTCGCGCAGCGCCTTGCAGGCCTGCGCGCCGGAATAATCGAACTCACAGGCCTGGCCGATGACGATGGGCCCGGCGCCGATGATGAGGATCGAGGAGATGTCTGTTCTTTTAGGCATTTTAAGAATGAACCACTGAGACAATGAGGCGGTGAGAAGAAAGGGTGAGAGAAATCAAAGCACCAACCTCCGGATTCCGTCCTTTAGGACACTTGAGTTGAAGTTCAGCAAAAGCCCTGTCTTCAACCCGCTCAGCTTCAGATACGTCAACAGTTGGGCTTCATGGATGGGTAACAAGCGATCAACCGTTTTCAATTCGATAACAAGCTCACCTTCGACGACCGCATCCATTCGATAACCGCATTCCAACTTCGCGCTCTTATAGGTAACAGGCAGAGGCACTTGCCTGTCATGCTCGATACTGTTGGCCTTCAGTTCAAAACAAAGGCATTCCTCATAGGCGGATTCCAAAAGGCCGGGTCCCAGGTGACGATGGACTTCAATCGCAAGCCCGATAACCTTCTCGGTCAGCGGGTCATTGGGAACGGCCGGATGCCTCATCCTTTTATCTCACTGCCTCACCGTCTCAGTGGTTACCTTTTTCATCCATCAGCGCGACGAACCGCTTGAAGAGATAGTGCGAATCCTGCGGGCCCGGTGAGGCTTCCGGATGATACTGCACGGAGAACACGGGCTTGCCCTCGACGCGGATGCCTTCGAGGGCGCCGTCGAACAGGGAGCGGTGGGTTTCGATCACGCCCTGGGGCAGGCTGCCCCGTTCGACCACGAAGCCGTGGTTCTGCGAGGTGATTTCGACCTTGCCGGTCTCCAGGTCCTTCACCGGCTGGTTGGCGCCGCGGTGGCCCAGGTGCATCTTCGACGTCTTGGCGCCGAGCGCCAGGGCCAGGATCTGGTGGCCCAGGCAGATGCCGAACACGGGCAGGCCGGTCGCCATCACGCCCTGAACCATGGGCACGGCGTATGCGCCGGTCGCCGCCGGGTCGCCCGGGCCGTTGGAAAGAAAAAGCCCATCGGGTTTATGAGCCAAGATATCTTCGGCGGTGGCCGTTGCCGGCACCACGGTGACCTTGCAGCCCTCGGCCGCGAGGCAACGCAGGATGTTCTGTTTGGCGCCAAAATCGACGGCGACGACGTGATGCTTGGGCGCCGTCTGGGTGCCGTAGCCTTGGCCCAGTTTCCACATCGTGGTGTCCCAGGAATAGGTCTGGGCGCAGCTGACGTCCTTGGCCAGGTCCAGGCCTTCGAGCCCGGGAAAGCCCTGGGCCATGTCGACGAGGGCCGGAATGTCGAGGGGGCCGTCATCTTTATAGGCGACGACGCCGTTGGGCGCCCCGCCGTCGCGGATCAGCCGGGTCAGGCGCCGGGTGTCGACCCCGGTGACCGCCGTCAGGCCGTGGGATTTCAGCCAGGCGTCCAGATGCTGGGCCGCGCGCCAGCTGGCCGGGTCGGTGATGTCGACCCGCATGACCGCCCCCCGGGCCGCCGGGGTGACCGTTTCCATGTCTTCCGGATTGGCGCCGACGTTGCCGATATGCGGGAAGGTGAAGGTGATGACCTGGCCGGCATAGGACGGATCGGTGAGGATTTCCTGATAGCCGGTGATCGAGGTGTTGAAACAGACCTCGCCCACGGAGGCGCCGGGAGCCCCCGCGCCGCGGCCCCAGAAAACTTCGCCGGACGCCAGCACCAGGGCCGCGTTTGCGTTCGGCGGTTGGGCGGCCACGGTCGTGGTCGCGGGCTTGGAGGCTTCGGACATATGACTTTTTCGGGCTGAGGTTGGACCAAGGCGCCCGGGCCGCGCCGTCGGCGACGACCCTGCATGCGTTGGAAACAAGCTTCTACGCGTGTCCCGGCATCAGGTCAAGACTCGTTTCAGAAAAAATATCCTTATATTTCAACTAATTAAAGAATCGGAACGCGTTTGCCTTGGGGGGCGATTTGGGCTAGGGTCCGCAGCTTCCGCCACAACCGGGACATACCCATGCTACGCGAGCAGATTTCGGCTGCGCTGAAGACCTCCATCAAGTCCAAGGAAGCCTGCGCCACGGCGACGCTGCGGCTGATCAGCGCGGCCATCAAGGACCGGGACATCGCCGCCCGGGACAAGGGCAACCAGGAGGGCATTTCCGACGAGGAAATCCTGAGCCTGCTGCAATCCATGATCAAACAGCGGGTCGAAAGCGCCGATATCTACGATAAGGGCGACCGCAAGGACCTGGCCGACCGCGAGCGCGAGGAAATCACCGTCATCCAGGGCTTCCTGCCGACCCAGATGTCGGCGGACGAGGTCGCCGTGGCCGTCGAGGGCGCGATCAAGGAAACGGGTGCCGATTGCATCAAGGACATGGGCAAGTGCATGGCCGCCTTGAAGCAGAAGTACGCCGGCCGCATGGATTTTTCCAAGGCCAGTGCCCTGGTCAAGGACAAGCTCTGCTAGCTTGGGGCTTGCCCGTCGATTCGACCTGCATTTCACCAGCGATATCCACGCGAACCCGCTGTGGATGACTTGAGAATCACGGGGATAACCCCCGTGACTCCACTGCTGCGCCGATCCCCTTATTATGGGTATGGTCGCAGGTTGCAATCCTGCCCTTAAACCACAGACAGGCGCCCCATCACAGATGGCGATCCCCCCGGAATTCCTGGAAGAACTGAAGGCGCGGCTGCCCGCGACGGAGGTCGTGGGACGGCGGGTCAAGCTGATCCGTTCGGGCCGCGACACCAAGGGCTGCTGCCCCTTTCATAAGGAAAAGACGCCGAGCTTCCACGTCTACGACGATCATTACCATTGCTTCGGTTGCGGCGCCCATGGATCGGTCATCGATTTCGTGATGGAAACCGAAGGCCTGGAATTCCGCGAGGCAGTCCAGCGCCTAGCAGACTCGGCGGGCATAAGCTTTCCTTCCGATGAGAAAACCATTTTACCAGATGTCGACGGAGCGCAGCGAAACCCTTCAGCTGATGAGGCCGAAGCGCTTCTAGATATGTTGATTGCCTACGCCACTGGCAATTCGATTGATGAGGACGATTTCAAAACAAAAAGAAAAACCTTCCTCAGCGATTCCAAGCTACGAGGACTTTGCCCTGAATTTTTAGTCAATTGCAGGAATCTATCGCTATTTTGGAGCCACATAAAAAAGGGACGGCCAACTTATGCCGAACGGCGTGCTTATTTGGGAGACGAGTTTGCCCCTTTACTAAACTATCTTGAGTTGAAGGTTTCAGACTCGCACCTAGACGTCGCTTCATTGACGCTAGAGCAATTAAATCAAACACATGTGATGGATTTATGGGCTAAGGCCCTTGACCGGAAAACACACGATCCAGAAGGCGCTATTACGGTTGCGCGAACCTTACTGGAAACAACATGCAAATTGATCCTCGACGACTTAGGTGTTGCGCATCAAAGAAATGAAGAACTTCCAAAGCTGTATCACCTAGTAGCAGAAGAATTAAACCTTGCGCCGTCACAACATACTGAAAAAACATTCAAATCAATTCTTGGCGGCTGCCAAACCATAGTGAATAGCCTTGGGACTATAAGAAACAAGTTGGGTGACGCGCATGGCGTTGGACGTTCACCAGCAAGGCCGAAATCTCGTCACGCACATCTTGCCGTGAACCTTTCAGGTGCAATGGCAGTCTATCTAGTTGAGACATGGGCTGATCGCCCAAAATCCGACACTAATGGAATCGTAATATAGAAATGGCGATCCCCCCGGAATTCCTGGAAGAACTGAAGGCGCGACTGCCCGCGACGGAGGTCGTGGGACGGCGGGTCAAGCTGATCCGTTCGGGCCGCGACACCAAGGGCTGCTGCCCCTTTCATAAGGAAAAGACGCCGAGCTTCCACGTCTACGACGATCATTACCATTGCTTCGGTTGCGGCGCCCATGGATCGGTCATCGATTTCGTGATGGAAAGCGAGGGCCTGGAATTCCGCGAGGCGGTGCAGCGCCTGGCCGGCGAGGCCGGGCTGCCCATGCCCGAGGAAACGCCGGAAGACCGCGAGCGCCGGGCCCGCAACCGCACCCTGGCCGAGGTCGTGGAGATGGCGGCGGCGTTCTTCGAGAAATGCCTGCGCATGCCCGAAGGCCGCCCGGCCCTGGATTACCTGCGCGGGCGCGGCCTGACGGACGAGACGATCCGCCGGTTCCGGTTGGGATTCTCCCCCGACGGGCGCGGCAAGCTGAAATCCATGCTGGCGGCGGAGGGCATCGAAGAGGGCCTGATGGTCGCCGCCGGGCTGCTGGTTCAGCCCGAGGATGCGGGCCGCGAGCCTTATGACCGATTCCGTGGCCGCGTCATGTTCCCGATCACCGACCGACAGGGCCAGGTCATCGCCTTCGGCGCGCGGTTGCTGGCGGGTGACGGGCCCAAATACCTGAATTCACCGGAAACCCCCCTGTTCCACAAGGGCCGCAACCTGTACGGACTCGCACAAGCAAAAGACGCGATCCGCAGCGCCGGCACTGTCATCGTCTGTGAAGGCTATACGGACGTCATCGCCCTGGCCCAGGCCGGGATCGGCCAGGCCGTTGCCCCCCTCGGCACGGCCCTGACGGAAGAGCAGATCGCCCTGCTGTGGCGGCTGGCGCCGGAACCGGTGCTGTGCTTCGACGGCGATGCGGCCGGCCAACGCGCCGCCGCGCGGGCGGCGGAACGGGCCCTGCCGCTGCTCAAGGCCGGGTTCGGGCTGCGCTTCGCCCTGCTGCCGCCGGGCGAGGACCCGGACAGCCTGGTCCAGGGCCAGGGCCGCCAGGCCTTCGACACGCTGCTGTCCGGCGCCACGGCGCTGTCCGAACTGATCTGGCGGGTTGAATCCGGCGGCCGCCTGCCACCGACACCGGAAGGCCGGGCGGATTTGAACAAGCGGCTCGACCAGCGCATCCGCGACATCCCCGATCCCACCGTGCGGCGGTATTTTCAGGATTTCTTCAAATCCCGCCTGTGGCCCGACGGCCCCGGCCGGCAGGGCGGGCGCGGCGCCCAACGGCAGGGGCGCGGGTTCGGCCGTGGGAAATGGGGTGCCAACGCCTGGATCGGGCCGTCCGAGCGCCTGCGCGCCGACACCGCCGACACCCGGCCGGTGGAGAGCGCGCGCCTGCGCTGGGCCATCCTTTTGGCCACCGCGATCAACCATCCGGAGCTGCTGGCCGAGGTCGAGGAACAACTCGGCCAGGTCGCCATCAATGACCAGAACCTTGACAATCTGCGTCAGGCGATATTAATCACCCACGCGGGTGGTTTACCCCTTGACACCGAAGGGCTTGTAAACCACTTGTCAGAGCAGGGTTATTCCCAGGCGCTGAGCCAGCTATTAAGCGCGCGAACCTACGACCACGCTAGATTCGCGCGCCCCAATGCGGGACATGCAGAGGCCAGACAGGGTTGGGAAGCGACCATTAGCCACTTGCGCGGAGAGGACCTGGAGTCCGAACTCCAAGCAGCCCAGGATGCTGTCCGGCGTGACCCGTCGGAGGCAAACATGAATTGGGTTGTTCGGGTTCGGCGGATGATGGACGAAGGCGAACAGCCGGAAGCGGCCTTCGACTAGGAGGCAGCCGGACGGCAGGTGGTTAAACCAACGGGCAGTTTGACGAGACGCATTTTTCAAGCTGAGACATGGCATCGGGACCCCATTGAGGTTTGAGCCGGACCGGACGCCAAGGGCGGAAGGGCCGGAGGGGGCGGGGTCCCCGAACAACGGATTTAGAGGTCGAGCGTGGCAAAAGCACAAGCGAAAGATCAAGAAGGCGGCGATACCCAGGAAGAAGGCGGCGACAGCCCCCTTCTCGACACCCTGGGCGCGGCCGTCAAGAAGATGGTCGCCAAGGGCAAGGAGCGCGGGTACGTCACCTATGACGACCTGAACGGCGCCCTGCCCCCGGAAAAGGTATCTTCGGAACAAATCGAAGACACCATGGCGATGTTGTCCGAAATGGGCATCAACGTGGTCGAAAACGAAGAGACCGACGACACCCCGGCCGAAAGCGACAGCGACGGGGACGGCGAGGAGAAGACCACCTCGACCGCCGGCAACGTCGACGAGAACGACCTGGGCCGCACGGACGATCCGGTGCGCATGTACCTGCGCGAGATGGGCTCGGTCGAACTGCTGTCGCGCGAGGGCGAAATCGCCATCGCCAAGCGCATCGAGGCCGGTCGCGAAATGATGATCGGCGGCCTGATGGAAAGCCCGTTGACCATCAAGGCCATCACCCTGTGGCATGACGCGTTGATCGCCGAGGATATGCTGCTGCGCGACATCATCGACCTGGAGGCCACCCACGGCGGCGGCCCGGGCCAGCCGGGCGCGGTTCCCGCCAATACCAACGGCGGGGACGGGGACAGCGACACGGCCGAAGCGGCCCCCGCGGAAGATGCCAAGGAAGGCACCGCCGAGACCGCCAAGGACACCAAGAAGGACGCCCCGTCAGACGACGACGCAGCCGAAACATCGAGCGAGGATGGCGAAAGCAAGAGCAGCAGCGACGACGATGATGACGACGAGGACGACGGCGAAAACAACCTGTCCCTCGCCGCCCTCGAAGCCAAGCTGAAGCCCGAGGTCATCGAGACCTTCGAGAACATCGCCAAGACCTACAAGAAGCTTCACCGGGTACAGATGCAGCGCCTTGAGGCCCTGACCTCGGGCGAGCAGCCCAAGCCGAGCCAGGAAAAGCGGTTCCAGAAGCTGCGCAAGGAACTGATCGAGTGGATGGAGGACGTCCACCTCAATAACAACCGGGTTGAGCAACTGCTGGACCAGCTTTACGGCCTCAACCGCCGGCTGGTCGGGCTGGAAGGCAAGATCCTGCGGCTCGCCACCACGGCGCGCATCAACCGCGAAGAATTTTTGGAAGCCTACCAGGGGCACGAGCTTGATCCGGGTTGGCTGAAGCGGGTCGAAAAACTGCCCGCCAAGGGCTGGCAGCGGTTCGCGTCGCGCAGCAAGGACGACATCGAGGAGATGCGCGCCCAGGTCGCCGAGGTGTCCCAGACGGCCGGCCTGCCGATCCTGGAATTCCGCCGCATCGTCTCGACGGTGCAGAAGGGCGAGCGCGAGGCCGCCAAGGCCAAGAAGGAAATGATCGAGGCCAACCTGCGGCTCGTCATCTCCATCGCCAAGAAATACACCAACCGCGGCCTGCAGTTCCTCGACCTGATCCAGGAATCGGCCTGATGAAGGCGGTCGACAAGTTCGAATACCGCCGCGGCTACAAGTTCTCGACCTACGCGACCTGGTGGATCCGCCAGGCCATCACCCGGTCCATCGCCGATCAGGCGCGCACCATCCGTATTCCCGTGCACATGATCGAGACGATCAACAAGCTGGTCCGCACCTCGCGCCAGATGCTGCACGAGATCGGCCGCGAACCGACGCCGGAAGAACTGGCCGGGCGGCTGTCCATGCCGCTGGAAAAGGTGCGCAAGGTGCTGAAGATCGCGAAGGAGCCGATCTCGCTGGAGACGCCCATCGGCGACGAGGAAGACTCGCACCTCGGCGACTTCATCGAAGACAAGAACGCGGTGCAGCCGCTGGACGCCGCCATTCAGGGCAACCTGCGCGAAACCACCACGCGGGTCCTGGCCAGCCTCACGGCCCGCGAGGAACGCGTGCTGCGCATGCGTTTCGGCATCGGCATGAACACGGACCACACGCTGGAAGAAGTCGGCCAGCAGTTCTCGGTCACCCGCGAGCGAATACGTCAGATTGAAGCCAAGGCGCTGAGGAAGCTGAAACATCCGTCCCGGTCGCGGAAACTCAGAAGCTTCCTGGACTACTAAACGCCAGGCATACGGACCAAACGACAGGCCGGGAGCGACGACGCTTCCGGCCTTTTCCGTTCCTAAGGGGGGACGGAGGAAAACCGAATAAAGGGCCAGTAGCTCAACTGGTTAGAGCCGACGGCTCATAACCGTCTGGTTGCAGGTTCGAGTCCTGCCTGGCCCACCACTCCCCCAAACGAAACCGATCCTTAATTGATATTTGTCATGACACGGTGCCCCTCCTGTCGGTAGCATTGCCGCCAACAACTTTTCCATAGGCGAGTATCCGGTGCGTTTTGCCGGGTTTGAGTGGGCCAATGCCGAGCATCACCCGAGCCATGAATCCGCCGCTGCTGGTTGCGCCCGTGCCGCGCACAGCGTCCCGCGCCCCCACAGGTCGCGGCTTTCCGCTAGATTCACCTCCGTCAGGTCAAGGCCCCGCCCCGTCAGCCTGTCCGCGCTACCGCACATGACGGCGTGCGTGCATAACCCGGGCCTCCGTGGCGGAACCGTCAAACCATGAATTTTCGCAAAATCGGATCGACGCCATTATCACGCCGCGGGCCCTATCGCCCGGGCGTCGGCCGCGCATATCGCGGATCAACGGACTGAGTGCAGGATTTCCTACACGTGAAGCAGCTTCGAAAGGTGCGGGCATGACAACTTACAAATCCACGTTCTCGATCAAGAGACTTTGGTTGATTCTCACCATCGGCATGGCCGCCATGTTTGGCACCATGCTTTTCCTCGGCAATGAAATATACCGGGAAGCGCCCCCCATCCCCGCTGTGGTCGGGTCAACCGACGGCACCACGCTGTACACCCGGGCGAATATCGAACGGGGCCAGAATCTTTGGCAATCCATCGGCGGCATGCAGCAAGGGTCGGTATGGGGCCACGGCGGCTACCTGGCGCCGGACTGGAGCGCCGACTGGCTGCACCGTGAAGCTTCCGCGCTGTTGGCGCTCTCCACTGCGCAAAACCCCTACCCGAGTTTGCGCCCGGACCAGCAGGACACGATGCTCCGCGCCGACATTCAACAGGAAATGCGGCGCAATACCTTCGATCCGTCGACACAGGCCATCACCGTCAGCCCGACACGCGCCCAAGCCATCCAGGCCGTTGAGTCGCATTTCACGAAACTGTATGTCGGCGACGGGCAGGATGCCCTCGATCTTCGGCGCGACTACGCGTTTCCGATGCATGCCTTCCTGACCCCGGAAGAAGCGCACGACCTGTCCGCCTTCTATTTCTGGACAGCCTGGAGCGCCACGACGAACCGGCCCGGCGACACCATCACCTATACAAGCAACTGGCCGCATGAGCCTTTGGTCGGCAACCATCCCACATCGGGAACGTTGCTGTGGAGCATCGCCTCGGTGATCATCCTTCTGGCCGGGATCGGGGCGTTGGTCTGGTATTACGCCAAACAGTTCGATACCTGGAACACGGACGTGGTTCCCGACGGCGGCTTCGCCAAGTCCGACCTGATCGACAGCATTGTCATCACCCCCTCCATGCGTGCGACGGCCAAGTATTTTTGGGTCGTTTGCGCCTTGTTCCTGGCGCAGGTCCTGCTGGGGATCGTCACCGCGCATTACGCCATCGAAGGCCAGGGGGTTTATGGCATGCCCCTGGTCGATTACCTGCCCTATTCGGTGACACGAACCTGGCACACACAATTGGCGGTGTTCTGGATCGCTACGGCTTGGCTTGCGACGGGGCTGTATGTCGCGCCGCTGCTTGCGGGGAGGGACCCTAAATTTCAGCGGCTTGGGGTCAACTTTCTGTTCATCAGCCTGCTGGTCATCGTGGTTGGTTCCTTCGCCGGTCAATGGGCAGCCGTGCACCGTTACTTCGGTGACCTGACCGCCAACTTCTGGTTCGGCCATCAGGGATATGAATACGTCGATCTCGGCCGGTTCTGGCAGATCTACCTGACCATCGGCCTGTTCCTTTGGGTCGCCCTGGTGCTGAGGGCCCTGCAACCGGTGTTCGCGGCGCAGGGCAGCAAATCGCTTGTCGGGCTTGTCGTGATCGCCGCACTGGCGATCGGCCTCCTGTACGCCGCTGGCCTCATGTGGGGCCAGAATACGCACATTTCGATCATGGAATATTGGCGCTGGTGGGTGGTCCATCTCTGGGTCGAGGGGATCTTCGAGGTCTTCGCGACCGCCATCATTGCCGTGCTCTTCGTGCGCATGGGCATCCTGCGCTCAACGACGGCGACGGTGATGGTCATGCTGGCGACCATCATCTTCCTGTTCGGCGGCGTTCTGGGGACCTTCCATCACCTCTACTTCAGCGGCACTCCGACTTCCGTGATCGCCGTCGGCGCTTCATTCTCCGCGCTGGAGGTGGTTCCACTGATGGTGATCGGATTCGAAGCCTACAACCGCACCAAGATCGAACATGAGCAAACCTGGGAAACCAACTACCACTGGCCCTTCATGTTCTTCGCCTCGGTGCTGTTCTGGAACCTAGTCGGCGCCGGCCTGTTCGGCTTCCTTATCAACCCGCCGATTGCGCTGTATTACATGCAGGGATTGAATACGACGGCCAACCACGGCCATGCCTCCTTATTCGGCGTCTACGGCATGCTGGGCCTGGGCCTTCTTCTGTACTGTTTGCGGGGCCTGACCGATGTCCGTCAATGGAATCAGAAATTGCTGAAGGTGTCTTTCTGGACCCTCAACATCGGCCTTGCCATGATGACGTTCCTGTCGCTGCTGCCGCAGGGAATCTGGCAGACTTACGCCAGTATTGAGCACGGCTATTCCTTCGCCCGATCGTCCGAGTTCGTCCATAGCCCAATCATGGAAGGACTTGTCTGGATGCGTGTTCCCGGTGACGTGGTGTTCGCTGTCGGCGTCGCCGCCTTCGTACTGTTCGTGTTCAAGGCAACCACGGCGAAACGGCAAGCGGCCTGAAGCCACGGGGCGGTCCACCCACAACGTGGCGGGCCGCCCCCTTTCTCCGCGACCAAGAACCGGTCGCAGGTTTCCGCCTCCGGCAAAAATGGGGGCTCTCCGTCCGCCTATTCGTGGGACCCGCTTCCCGCCTGCGTCTTGGCCGCACCCCTGACCGGCGCGATGCTGGAGCGCGCGAAGTATTCGGCGATGAGGTCGCCCATCACGTCGGCGGCCGCGTTGTTGCGCTTGCCGGCGCGGTAGAGCACCAGGTCGACGCCTTGCAGGGCCGGGAAGCTTTCCGCCGCACCCAGCACCCGCATGCCCGGCATGACCGAGCTTTTGGCCACGACGCTGACCGCGCTGCCGCTGAGCACCGCCGCCTGCAGGCCGCTGATCCCAGCGCTGACGAAGGCGATCTTCCATTTCCGCCCCATGGTCGCCAGGCCCGCGAGCGCAAGGTCGCGGAACACGTTGCCCGGCGGCAGAACCGCGAGCGGCACCGGGTTGTTGTTGTGCAGGGATCGGGCCTCCCCCGTGACCCAGACCAGGGGTTCGCGGGCGACCACGTCGCCTTCGTCGAAGGCCCGCATGTCGGTCACCAGGGCAAGGTCGATCTCGCCGCGCTTCAGCTGGGTGACCAGTGGGCTCGACAGCAGGGTCCGCAGTTCGACCTCGATGTCGGGAAAGGCGTTGGTGAAGCTGGACAGGATCGGCGGCAGCAGATAGGCCGCATAAAGGTCGGGCACGCCCAGCACCACCTTGCCGCTGAGCTTGGGCGCGGTCAGGCGCACCTTGACCTCTTCCTGCAGGTTCATGATCGTGCGCGCATAGCCGAGCAGAAGCTCCCCATCCGGGGTCAGCACCAGCTTGCGGTTGACCGTGGTGAACAGCTTGGCATGGACCGTTTCCTCCAGCCGCCGCATCTGCAGGCTGACGGCCGGCTGGGTCCGCCCGAGACGGCGCGCCGTTTCCGACACGCTGCCCGTTTCCACCAGCAAAATGAACGCCTGCAGCAGGCGCAGATCCAAGGGCTGCTTCATGATTTGATCATTAAATATATTTATGGAAATTATTTAAAGAATAAATTTTGTAAATTGTGCACTGCACCCTAACGTCTTCGTTGCGTCATACGAGCGGGACCATTCCCGCCACAACAGGAGATCGTCATGTCAGGCACCACACGCCGGAAATTTATCCACGCCGCCCTCGCCGGCGCGCTCTGCGCCTTTACCGCCGCGGCTTCCACGCCCGCAACCGCGGCGGACCGAGTGATCAAGGTCGGCACGCTCAAGCTGATCCACGGCATCACGCCCTATTTCTACGAGAAGTTCGCACCTGCGGGATACAAGATCGAAGTCATCCCCTTCGAAAGCCCGACAGACGGCAAGAACGCCGTGGTCACCGGAACCGTCGATTTCGGCATTTACGGCCTTGCCGCCGCCACCCTGGGGGCCGCCGCCGGTGAGCCCGTGGTCGTCGTCGCCGCCGCCTGCAACCGCGGCATGGCCGTGGTTTCCGGCGCCAAGTCCGGGCTCAACACGATCAAGGACCTGAAGGGCAAGAAGGTCGGCATCTGGCCCGGTTCAACCCAGGAAGTCGTGATCCTCGACCGGTTGAGCGCCGAAGGCATGACCATCAAGGACATCAAGCCGATCCGCGTGTCCTTCAGCGATATGGCCCCGGCGCTGGAACGCGGTGACCTCGACGCCTATGTGGGCGCCGAGCCGGGCCCGGGCATCAGCCTCGCCAAGGGGGTCGGCAAGATCGTCGAATATCCTTATTCAACGCCGACCGGATCCCTCAACATGGTGCTGACCACCAGCCAGGAAAAGATCGACAAGGACCCCGAACTGGTCATGACCCTGCTGACCATTCACAGCAAGGCCGCCGAATACGCCATGAAGACCCGCGCCGAGTTCGTTGCCGTCGCCATGCAGAAGCTAGGTCAGCAGAAACCGTCGATCGAGAAGGCCGCGCCCAACGTGGAACTGACCTGGAAGATCGACGACCTGTTCCTTAAGCAGGCCAACTATTACGGCACCCAGATGCTCAACAAAAAGCAGATCCGCCAGTTGCCGGATTACGCGACCTTCATCAACCCGACCTTCGTCCAGAAAATCGCGGGCATGTAATCGTCGACATGGCCAGCGACATGAACATCACCGCCCAAAGCCAAACGGTTGCGCCCGGGGACATGTCCCCGGCGCAACCTGCTTTGAGCCGGGCCTTCCTCAGGCGGCTCCGGAAGGTCGGCCTGGGGCTGATCGTGCCCCTGACCCTGATCGCGTTCTGGGACTTGATGGTCCGCTGGACCGGAACCCGTCTGATCCCGCCCCCGGCGGACGTCCTCATCATGATGTGGGATTTCGCCTTCGGCGGCATCTATGACGACGGCTTCAGCGCCAGCCTGCCGATCCATCTGTGGGTGTCCCTGCAGCGCGTCTACGGCGGGTTCCTGGTCGCCGCCCTGGTCGGCATTCCCCTGGGCGTGGCGCTCGGCCGTTCCCCCCTGCTGCGCGACATGCTCGACCCGACCCTGTCGCTGCTGCGCCCCGTCCCGGTCACCGCCTGGTTGCCGCTGTCGATGATCTTTTTCGGCCTCGGTCCCAAGTCGGCGGTGTTTCTGGTGTTTCTCGGTGCCTTCTACCCGATCCTGCTGAACACCGTGTTCGGGGTGAAATCGGTCGACGCGCGCCTGCTCGAAGCCGCCGCCATGCTGGGCTGCAAGGGCTCCCAGCTGTTCCGCTCGGTCGTGCTTCCGGCGGCTACCCCCAACATCTTCAACGGTCTGCGCCTCGGTCACGGGTTCGCCTGGATCCTCATCGTGGTCGGCGAGATGACCGGTGTTCCCGAAGGCCTGGGTGCGGTGATCATGGACGGGCGGACCCTGTCACGCACCGACCTGGTGATCACCGGCATGATCGTGATCGGGGTCACCGGGTTCCTGTCCGACCGCCTGATCGTCCTGCTTAACAACCGCCTGCTGCGTTGGAGCCCCCAACATCATGTCTGATCCCAAAAACACACAGGCGGCCGGCGTGCCGCCCATCATCCGCATCGCCGGGCTGAACAAGTCCTTCGATTCCGACACCGGCCGGACCTTGGCCCTCAGCGGGATCAACCTCGACATCGATAAGGGCGAATTCGTCTGCCTGTTGGGGGCGTCCGGCTGCGGCAAGTCGACCCTGCTGCGGATCATCGCCGGCTTCGAGACGGCCAGCGACGGAACGGCCAGCGTGTTCGGCCACCCCGTCCACGAACCGGGGCCGGACCGCGGTATCGTGTTTCAGGACTATGCCCTGTTTCCCTGGCTGACCGTCCATGAAAACATCGCCTTCGGCCCCAAGCACGCCGGGATGAGCGCCAAGGAAGTGAAACGGATCGCCGACAAGTTCACGGAGATGGTCGGCCTGACCGCCTTCACCAACCATTACCCGGCGCAACTGTCCGGCGGCATGAAACAGCGCGTCGCCATCGCCCGAGTTCTCGCCAACGATACCGACATACTTTTGATGGACGAGCCGTTCGGCGCGCTGGACGCACTGACCCGGGCGAAGCTGCAGGAAGAACTGCTCGACATCTGGCGGCAAACGAAGCTGACCGTTATCTTCGTCACCCATTCGGTCGAGGAGGCCGTGGTCCTGGCCGACAGGATCGTCGTCATGAGCGCCGGCCCCGGCCGGGTCGATTGCGACATGACGGTCGACCTGCCCCGGCCCCGCGACGTGTCGTCGGAACCGTTCAACGCCGTCCGCCGCACCGTGGCGCAGCGGCTCAGCAGCAACCTCGCGCCGGGCCGCCGGCTTGCAACCGGAGACGCCGCCTGACATGCCCACCGACCAGACCGCCAGCACCTACCGCGGCATGGAGCGGGCCGCGATCGACGCCGCCTACAATAATTCCGCCGCCGTCACCGACAGCGCCGAACGCGTGGAAAAATGGCGCCGCCGCAGCGAGGAGACCCGCGCCCGGCCAGGGGTGCGGCTTGACCTTCGGTACGGGCCCGAAGCCAACAACCGCATCGATTATTTCCCGACCAACATGCCCTCGGCGCCGCTGTTCATCTTCATCCACGGCGGCTACTGGTTTCGCAACACCAAGGAAATCTTCGCCTTCGTCGCCGACGGCCCCTGCGCCAACGGCATCAACGTCGCGACCGTCGGCTACACCCTGGCGCCCGATGCCGGGCTCAGCCAGATCGTCCAGGAAGTCAGCCTGGCGATCGATTATCTGGTGAGTGCCGCCGATGACCTGGGGTTCGACCGCGCCGCCGTCACTGTCGGCGGATGGTCGGCCGGCGGGCATCTCACGGCCCTTGCCGCCGGTCACCCGAACGTCGCCGGCGTCCTGCCCATCAGCGGTATTTTCGACCTGACCCCGATCGCGCTCAGCTACATCAACGACGCCCTGTCCCTGACGGCAGACGAGATCGATACCTTAAGCCCGCTGTTCAATCTGCCCCGGCGGAAAATCCCGCACCTGCTGTTCGTCGGTGGCGACGAGCTGCCGGAACTTCAGCGGCAGTCCACGGCCTATGCCGCGGCCGCCGCCGAGATCGACATTCCCGCGGCACTGGAGGTCGTCCCCGGCCAAAATCACTTCACGATCGTCGATGAGCTGGCATCGCAGAATGGCGTCCTGATGCGCGGCCTGCTCCGTCTTGTCCGGCAGGTTTTTGCGAATCAGGCCGTCTAAACAAGAACCGGTTGCGCCAAACCGGCGGCTCTCGTTGTGTTGTCTCCGGGGACTTTGAATTTGGACGGTCGCAAGCGAAATTCCTGATTTTTCCCTGTCATTTCCCGCGTGTTCAGGTCTTTTCTGTAAGACAGGACCAACCAAAACCAAGCGGGGATCAATGACCAAGGCATTTGACGGAATTCGCGTTATCGACACGACGCATGTCCTGGCGGGACCTTTCGCCAGTTATCAGATGGCCGTCCTCGGCGCCGAAGTCATCAAGGTCGAAGCCCCTCATGACCCGGACCAAGCGCGTTGGCAGGGCTCGGACCGCGCCCTGAGCGACGTGGGCATGGGCACTGCGTTCATGGCGCAGGCGTCGAACAAGAAGACCTTGGCGGTGGATTTGAAGACCGAGATGGGGCGCGACGCCCTGAAACGGCTGATCGCCACGGCCGACGTGTTCGTGGAAAATTACCGCCCGGGGGCGTTCGAAGACCTGGGCCTGGGTTATGACGCCATGGCCAAGCTCAATCCAAGCCTGGTCTATTGCTCGATCTCGGCGTTCGGCGCGACCGGCCCCCGCGCCCATTTGACCGGCTATGACAACATCCTTCAGGCATTCTCGGGCATGATGGCGATGACCGGCCACCCCGACGACCCCCGTCCTCTCAAGACCGGCGCCCCGGTGGTCGATTACGCCACCGGCACCACGGCGGCATTTGCCATCACGTCCGCCCTGCTTCAACGCGAACGGTCCGGCGGGAAGGGCCAGTTCGTCGATGTCTCCATGCTGGAGGTCGCGCTGATCCTGACCAGTTCGCACCTCACCGGGTTCAAGTGGAACGGCAAGCATCCCGAGCCTAAGGGCAATACCTTTCCCTTCGCGACGATCGGCTGTTACGAAGCCTCGGACGCGCCGATGATGATCGCGGCGTCGAATCTGGCGCAACAGGAACGCCTATGGACCGCCCTGGGCCGCCCGGACATGGTCAAGATGGACAACAATCAGCGCCTTGACGCCCACGCGGAAGAACAAGCGGCCCTGGCCGCGATCATCGCCACCAACACGGCCGACTACTGGGAGACATTCCTGCAACAACGGCGTATCCCGGCGGCCCGCATCCGCCGCCTGGAAGAAGCCCTTGCCGACGATCAGGTTTCCACGCGCCAAGTGCTGCATACGCATGCCGCGCCCGGCAGTGTCGCGGATGGACTGACCGTACCGGTCCTGCCGTTCCACATGTCGGACAGTCCGTCGGAAGTGACCCTGCCGCCCCAGCCGGTCGGGGCGCAGACCGCGGAGATCCTTGCCGAACTCGGCTATGACGCCGACCAGATCGCCGCCATGCGATCAGCCGGCTGCATCAACTGACCGGGCCGACGCGGACGTGGCGGCGGCGTTACGGCGCCACCACCCAGGGCCGCCAGATCTGCCGGGCGCGGTTTCCGCTGCACTTCTGCAACAGAACCTCCGCCCCCTTGACCGGCTTGTCGATCACCGCCATGCAGAAGTCGGCTTTCAGCATCTTCACATGGCCGTCGGCCTGCAGTTCCCACTGCATGTTGGGGGTGGTCTGGCACTTGGAAATCAGCACCTTTATGCGGTCCTGGAGCTTGGCGTCACCGACCCCGACACAATATTTGCTGTGGAAAACCAGGGCGTTCGGCTTCTCGTTCGGCCTGATCCACAGGGTATCCTGCTGATTACAGTCGGCCAGGGCCATGGCTTCCGTCGGCCCCTCGCTTTTGCTCAGGCATAGACCGGGCGCGTTGGTCAGCTCGAACCGCAGGGTGCCCGACGGCTGGGTCTTCTGCCTTTTGATCGCGGCGATCAGGGCCTTTTCAGCCGTCGGCGCCGGCGCCAGGAGCGGGTTTTCCACGACCACCGAGGTCGATTGAATGGGGGTGATCGTCACCGATCCCGGGGCAATCGTATCAGAACTTGGCGTGTTCTGGCCTGAGTTGGTGATGCCGCCGAAGTTGATCGTCGGCATGATCAGCGCGGTCGGCTTTGCGTCCGGGTCCTTGCCGGCCTTGTAGGCGGCCAAGCGGGTTTTGAAATTGGCGCTCGGCCGCGTGTCGGCGCCGATCACGGCCGCCCAATGGAACAGGAATTCATCCGGCCCGGTCTGTTGTTGAAGGAAGATGTTGAGGTCAAGTGGGCGGTTCGCGATGTCGATCGACTGCTGGATTTTCCCGGCCGCTTTCTCCAGGGCCATGAACTTGTCGATTTCCATTGTCACGATAATCCCGGCGGCAGCGACAATCATCAACGGCCCGAGGGAAGCCATCGCAACGCTGGACGATGTCCAAGCGGTGGCACCACCACCAGCCTTGACAGCCGTCTCGACCACTTTCTTCGCCGCCTGCGCCGCAAGCTTCCGGGCGGCTTCCCTGAATGGGAATGTCGCAATCTGCACCGGTTTGACAAACAACGGGATGAGAACGCTGCCCGCCGGTCCGGCGAACCCCGCGGCGACTTGAACAGCCCCCACCAGCATCTCGTTGTAATCAGGTGGGGTGACCATGGAATCGGAATAAATGATGGCGGCGCCCATCTTCGCCGCACTGATCTCGTAGGCCTTTTTGGACGAGATCTCCCAGGTTTGATGCGCCTGCTTCGCCTGATAGGCGATGAACTGCCGGTTCCACTGGATAAGCTGGGCGACCTGCCCCATCAGCTGCTTTTCAGATTCCGTCCGCTGGGCGGCGGGTTTGGCGGCGGCATCCATCACGATCGCACCAAGTGCTGCGGACAGATAGGGGCTTTCCCACGGCCGGTTGTCGATGACTTCCCAGGCCACCTTTGACGCCGCCGCCGGATCTTTCCCCCCAAGCTTCGCCGCTTTTTTTATCTGGGCATCCAACGCCGTGCGTTCGGCAATGATTTTGGCGAGAATATCGTCGGCGCCGGAGCCCAGGCCGAACAAGCCGTATTTTTGACGATCGGGCAGAACCCATTGCATCTTGTTATTGCGGCAGGCCTTGGCTGACTTGATGCTGAACCAAGTGCGCTTGGCCCCTTCCGGACAGGTCCAGCAGGTGCCGCCGTCGATCAGGTCGAATATCTGATTGGGCTCACACTTGCGGTCGCCCTTGTTGATCGCCGGCTTGAACGCGAAGGACGTTTTACAGGCCCGTGCCCCGGTTACGGCGTTGGCCGTGCGGTTATAGTCTTCGGGGCATTTCCAGCATTCGCCACCGTTGCGGGGATCGCGGAAGGCATCCTGATCGGGGCATTGCCGTCCCTTGAAGATCGCCGAGGTCGCCTTTTTGCCGATCTTGCCGCAGGCATTCCACGCATCGACCTTCGTGGCGGTGCGGCCGAAACCCGCCGGGCAGCTCCAGCATTCGCCGCCGTTGCGCCCATCCTTGAAGGAACCGCTCGGGCATTTGACCGCCCCGAGAAAGGTCGCGGGGCCCGTCTTGTCCGGGACGTTCTTCTGACAGGCCCGTTCGTGCGTCACTTTGCGCACGCTGCGATTATATCCCGTCGGACAGTCCCAGCAGGACCCCAGATCGGCGAACGACCCCTTAGGACAGGTCTTGATCGACGGCCTGACATAGGTGGCCTTCTGAAAATCGCAGGGTTCCTGAAGATTCCCCGCCTTGTCGACGCCACCGCAGGCGGAATGGCCCTGGAGCTGCTTCCAGCCCGAGTTCGCCTGCGCGTCGCTTGCGTCTAAACCCAGGATGAACAGACCCAGGAGCAATACTCCCAGGAACTTAGGCCGAAAAATTCCCATAAACGATGACATCGAACAAACTCCCTATCGACGCAGATCGCGCCGATATTATGAATTAAAATACATTCATCCTTTAATCACCTTCCCCGCTTCAAAGCATGCATTTTGGGAAGATCATGAGGGGACTTGGAGACATTTTTGCGCGCCCGCGACAGCCTCTGCGTAATTGAAGCATTGCGTGGGCGCGGGCGCCCGTCGATGAGGGATCAGGCGCGGGACCGCAGGGTCTGCGACGGCAGGACGCCGTACTGCTCCACATAACATTTGGAAAACCAGCCCATGTGGGTGAACCCCCACTTGGCGGCGACAGCGCGGACGGAAACGCCGCTGTCGGCCCGGCGCAGGTCATTATGGGCCAAAGTCAGCCGCACGTATTTGACATAGGCAATGGGCGACATGCCGAAGGCGTCGTTGAACGCGGTCTGCAGTGTCCGATAGCTGCACCCCGCATGATGGGCCAGGGTTTCCAGCGTGATCGTCGTATCCGCATGGGCGTGGATGTAATCGCGGGCCCGTTTGACGTAATAGGGGACGGCGACGGCCTTGGGGCGGCCCTGCAAGGCGGCCGTGGCGGAATTGGGTAACAGCGACAGCACGCTGGTCAGCAGAAGATCCTTGAGGCCCGCCAGGACGATCGGGTTGTCGGCCCCGCACAAAGGGCCATCCAAGGCTTCGGCAATGTAGGTCACTGTATTGCGCAGGTGCCGCCCGCCCGGCGTGGTCAGATCCAACGCAACATCGAATTGGATATCCGCCAGGCAGGCCTCCTCGCCCAGAAGCCGGCGCGCATGCTGCTTCAGAGTCTCGATGGACAGGGGAATCACGAAGCTTTCAAAGGCATTCTGCTGGGCCGATAAGGGAATTCGCTTGTCCCGCATCAGCCCGGTATTCGGAGAAATCTCAAACGCTTGGCCATTGTGCTGAACATTGGCCACCCCGCCCGTCAGGATGAACAACAACAAGGTGTCATCGTCGTTCGCCTGCGTCTGAACCTGGGTCGGCACATTGCCATAGGTGATGTGCAGGATATTCTGGTCGCCGAGGTCGACACAGCGCAGGAAGGCATCGATTTCATGCCCCTTGCCGACGACGTCGATCTCGTCCGTATTTGTCAGCCGTGTCAGGATATCCCGCATTTCATGCAGGTCCTTCGACGCCAGAATTTGGTGGTTTTCCAGGTAACTCATAGGCGGGCGCCAATCCTTCCGATGGACACCCATACATTATAGCGTAACCACCGCCTGCGACCACCGTCACACCGGCCGCCCCGTCACTAAATATTGTCCGGGCCATTTGTGCCGCCACAGCCGCGCGGAACCTGTTCAGAATGGCGCAAATCCGCTAAACGAATACTTGCCTTCAACCACGCCTATTCAGGGAGATCCATCCAATGGGGGAACAATGCGTTGTCGTGACCGGCGGCAGCAGCGGCATCGGGCGCGCCTGCGTCGAGGCCGTCGCCGCGACCGGCACCAAGGTCGTCAACCTGGACCGCAACCCGGCCGAACTCATACCGGGGGAGACCTTCATCGAGCTTGATCTCTATGACCACGACAGGATTCGCGACGTGTTCGCCGACATCGCCCAGACCTTCGACATTGTCGGCCTGGTCAACAACGCCGGCATGTCGCTCGCCAAAACCTTGGCCGAGACGGAGGCCGAGGATTTCGCCAAGGTGGTCCCCCTCAACATGGTCGCCCCGGCGCTTTGTGCGAAATACGCGGCGGAGGCCATGAAACGCGTCGGCTGGGGCCGCATCGTCAACATGTCCAGCCGCGTCATCCTGGGCAAGGAACTGCGCACGACCTATGCGGCGACCAAGGGCGGCATCGCCGCCATGGCCAAGGTCTGGGCCCTGGAACTGGCGGCCGACGGCATCACCGTCAACACCATCGCCCCCGGCCCCATCGCCACGCCCCTGTTCAAGGAAGTCAACCCGCCGGGCACCCCCAGAACCCAGAAAATCATCGACGGCGTGCCGGTCAAGCGCCTGGGCGAGCCGGAAGACATCGCCAATGCCGTGATGTTCTTCCTGAAGAAGGAAAGCGGCTTCGTCACCGGCCAGACCCTGTTCGTCTGCGGCGGGCTGACCGTCGGCGGCGCGCAATAACGGGCACCGTCACGGCAGCGAAACATCGCTGGAACAACGCCCCGTAATCCGTCACAAAGAGGAGCCGCGGTTTTCCGGCCGCGACGCCTCACACCAGGAGTATTTGCATGACCTCGATCCTGATTTTGGGCTTCCTGATCGGGATTCGTCATGCCTTCGAGCCTGATCACCTGGCCGCCGTGACCGCCATGGCGACGGGCAAGACGTCGCTGCGCCAGACCCTGCGCCAGGGTGCGGTCTGGGGCCTGGGGCATACCACCACCCTGTTCCTGGTCTGCGGCGCCGTGATCTACATGGAGACGGCGATTTCCGAGTTTGCCGCGCGCATGATGGAAGCCTGTGTCGGGGTCCTGCTCGTCGGCCTGGGGGTCGAGGTGATCCGCCGCATGATCCGCGACCGCATCCACTTCCACGCCCATCGTCACACCGGCGGGGAAACGCACTTTCACGCCCATTCCCACAAGCACGAACCCAAACAGGCGGTGCATCCGCGGACGCATGACCACGATCACCCGACGGGCTTTCCGCTGCGCTTTTTCGTCGTCGGCCTGATGCACGGCATGGCCGGGTCGGCGGCCCTCGCCGTCATGACCGCACAGACCACGGCGTCGCCCTGGCTGGCCCTGGGCTATGTCGCCCTGTTCGGTGTCGGATCCATGGTCGGGATGGCGTTGTTCAGTGCGGTCATTTCCCTGCCGCTTCGGGGCGCGCGCAGCCTGACCTGGGCCCATAACGGCCTGCAGGCGGCGATCGGCTGCCTGACCGTCGGCCTGGGCGTGACCACCTTCGTATCCTCGGTCTTTCCCTGATTACATCCGGCCCTGATTACGTCTGAGTTCTCGCGGCCGCTTCCCCGACCGTCCAGGTCTTACCCGCCGCCAACAGGCCGGCAAGTGTCGCCCGGTCGATCACGCGTCCGGGCGCGTCGGCGCGCTGGACCGTGAAATCGTCGGCCGGGACGTGGTAGAGCACGCCCAAGGCAAGCGGCAGGTCCGGGGCGTCCATGCGCGCCAGGATGGTCGCCAGCGCCAGGTTGGTCTGATCGTGGACGCTAACGTCATAAACCGGCCCGCCATCACCCACGGGCACCACGCGGGCTGTGCCCGTCTGCCAATCAACGACGATGCCCTTGTCCCGGTCCTTGCCGAAGATCATGGGCTGGCCGTGTTCAAGCCGTAGGGTACGGTCGGCGGTCAGGCCCTTGTCGCGCACGGCTTCGAAAGCGCCGTCGTTGAACACCACGCAGTTCTGCAGAATTTCGACGAAACTGGCTCCGCGATGGGCCTGCGCCGCCTTCAGCACGCCCGGCAGATGGTCCTGCAGGGTGTCGGCAGAGCGCGCGATGAACCGCGCCCCGGCCCCCAGCGCCAGAAGCGCCGCGTTCACGGGGGCTTCGACCGAACCGCCGGGCGACGAGGGCGAGCGCATGCCCGTGGCCGAGGCCGGGGAGTATTGTCCCTTGGTCAGGCCGTAGACGGCGTTGTTGGGCATGATCAGGTTCAAATCCACGTTGCGGCGGAGTGCGTGCATCAGATGGTTGCCGCCGATCGACAGGAAATCCCCGTCGCCGCCGACGACCCAGACGTCCAGGTCCGGGTTGGCCATCTTCACGCCGGTCGCCACGGCGGGGGCGCGGCCGTGGATGGTGTGGAAGCCGTAGCTGGCCAGGTAGTAGGGAAAGCGCGCGGCGCAACCGATGCCGGAAATGAACACCACGTCGTCGGGACGGCGGCCCGCCTCGGCCAGCACACCGCGCACGGCCTTGAGAATGGCGTAGTCGCCGCAGCCGGGGCACCAGCGCACCTCTTGATCCGTGGTGAAGTCGCGGGCGGTCAGTTCGATGGCCGCGTCCATATCGGGGGCGGCGAGGTCTGGGTTGATGACATTCATGACAGGTCCTCTCTGAGGGCGGCGTCGATCTCGGCCACGGTAAAGGGCTGGCCGGTGACCTTGTTCAGGCCGCGGAAGGAAACTTGCGGGAACAGGCCTTGCAGATGGGTCCGCAGTTGCCCGGAATTCAGCTCCGCCACCACGACGCGGTCGTAGAGGGCGAAGATCTCGGCCAGCCCCCGGGGCAGCGGCGACAGATGGCGCAGGTGCAGATGGCCGACCGCATGGCCCTCGGCGGCCAGATCCTCGACCGCCGTCTTCAGCGCCCCCTGGGTCGATCCCCAGCCGATGGCCAGCACCCGGCCCGCATCCGTGCCCGCGGACACTTTCGCCGGGGGCAGGGCCGCCCGGATGCGGTCCAGCTTGTCGGCCCGCAGGTCGGTCATTTCCTGATGGTTGTCGGGGTCGTAGGAAATATGGCCCGAGCCCGAGGAGCGTTCGATCCCGCCGAGCCGATGCGCCAGCCCGGTCATGCCCGGCACGGCCCAGGGCCGGGCGAGCGATTCGGGATCGCGGCGAAAAGGGTGGAATCCGTCCGGATCGATGTCGCGGTCGACCGTGATATCGGCCAGGGCATCGACATCCGGCAGACGCCAGGGCTCCGCCGCGTTGGCCGTATAGGCATCGGACAGCACGATCACCGGCGTCATGTAGGTGACGGCCGTGCGCGCCGCCTCGATCACCGTATCGAAGGAATCACCGGGGCCGGAGGCGGCGAACACCGGCAGGGGGGCTTCGCCGTGGCGGCCGTGCAGGGCCAGGTTCAGATCCGCCTGCTCGACCTTGGTCGGCATGCCGGTGGAGGGCCCTGCGCGCTGCACGTCGATGACGATCAGCGGCAATTCCGCCGCCGTGGCCAGGCCCAGGGCCTCGGCCTTCAGGGCCATGCCGGGGCCGGAGGTTCCGGTGACGCCGAGCCCGCCCGCGAAGGAGGCCCCGATGGCGGCGGTGGCGGCGGCGATCTCATCCTCCGCCTGGAAAGTCGCGACGCCCTCCCCGCCCAGCTTGGCCAATCCGTGCAGGATCGCCGACGCCGGGGTGATGGGGTAGGAACAATAATGCAGCCGCAGCCCGGACAGGGCCGAGGCCGCAGCCAGGCCCAGCACCATGCCGTCGATGCCGGTCAGGGTGCGGTAGGTGCCGGGACGGGGGCTTGACGGCGTTACCGCGCGCAGGCGGGGCGGCGGCGCCATGTCGGTGACGTCACCGTAGGTATGGCCCGCGTCCAGGGCGGCCGTGTTGGCGGCGGCGATTTCCGGCCGCTTGGCGAATTTCGATTTCAGCCAGGCCGCCGTGGGGGCGCGATCCTGGGTGAACATCCAGTAGACCAGGCCCAAGGCCCAGAAATTGCGCGCCGTCTCGGCCTCTTTCTTGGTCACGCCTTGCGGCAGGGCGGCCTCGCGGGTCAGGCGGGAGATCTCGATGGCTTCCAGGCGATAGCCGTCCAGGCTGCCGTCCTCCAGCGGGTTGGCGGCATAACCGGCCTTCTCCAACCCGCGCTTGGCGAAGGCGTCCCGATCGACGATCAGAAGCCCGCCCGGGCGCAGGGCCGAAAGATTCGTTTTCAGCGCCGCCGGGTTGAGGGCGACCAGCACATCGACCGTATCGCCATGGGTCTTCACCCGGTCGCCGCCGATCTGAATCTGGAAGGCCGACACGCCGAAGGTGGTGCCGGCAGGGGCGCGGATTTCCGCCGGGAAGTCGGGAAAGGTCATGAAGCCGTGGCCGGAAAGGGCCGAGGACTTGGTGAATTCGGCGCCCAGGGTCTGAATGCCGTCGCCGGAATCGCCGGCGAAGCGGATCACGGCGGGCCCTTGGGCCGCGGCGGTATCTGACAGGTCAGGGGCAATCGGTTGGTCGAGCATGGCCGGAAATCCTTGTTCAGTACCGGGTCGAATTCGGGTGCCGTCGAAAGAGCCCGCGACGGTGGCCGGACTATGCCCGCCGACATGGATTCCGGTCGGTCAATTAATTGCCGGGGATAAATAAAACGGGTTCGGTCAACGAATTGCTTTTTTAACGGGGCGGCGCGGGCTTGGATCAGGCACCCCTCGGGCGGACCTGGTCCGTCCCTTTTCCGGAGGCCATGCCATGCAGCCAACAGAAATTTCCGTCGCCGCCGACCGCGCCGCGCTGGCCATCACCTGGCCCGACGGCGTGCGTCAGACCCTGACCGCGCCGACCCTGCGGCAGATGAGCCGCTCCGCCCGTTCGGAAAGTGCGCGGCTGAAAGGATGGGACGTGCCCGCCGACGACGGCTTGACCATCACCGCCATCGAAGCGGTCGGCGTCTATGCCATCAACATCACGTTTTCCGACGGCTACGCCAAGGGCATCTACCCCTGGGACATGCTGCGCGGCGCCATCGGGGCGCTGGCGTTTCAGGACCTGGCCACGGCCCAGACCGAGGCGATTTCCGGCCTTGGCAATTAGTTGACAGACAGACCGCCCTGCTGCGGCGCAGCATGGTTGTTACAGACAAGTTTCCCGCCGACCGGCGCGCCTGAAGGCCCCGTCGGCACCAAGAACAAACGAAACCGAAAGGACAGACCCATGGACGAAATCACGGAAGGCACATCGCAGGTCGATTGCGACATTCTGGTCATCGGCGGCGGCACGGCCGGCCCCATGGCCGCCTACCGCGCCAAGAAAAAGAACCCCAACGCCAAGGTTATTCTGCTGGAAAAGGCCAATGTGAAACGGTCGGGTGCCATCTCCATGGGCATGGACGGCCTGAACAACGCCGTCATTCCCGGCCATTCGACGCCGGAACAGTATGTGAAGGAAATCACCGTCGCCAACGACGGCATCGTCGACCAGGCCGCCGTCTATAAGTACGCGCAGAACTGCTACGAGATCATTCAGGAACTGGACGGCTTCGGCATCCGTTTCCAGAAGGACGAGAACGGCGACTTCGACGTCAAGAAGGTGCACCACATCGGCACCTACGTGCTTCCCATGCCCAACGGCGACACGGTGAAAAAGGCGCTGTACCGCCAATTGAAGCGCGCACGGCTGCTGATTTCCAACCGCTACATGGCGACCCGTCTGCTGACCGGCAAGGACGGCCGCATCGCCGGCGCCATCGCCGTCAACACCCGCACCGCCGAATTCCTGGTGGTTCGCGCCAAGGCCGTGATCCTGTGCATGGGGGCGGCCGGGCGGCTCGGCCTGCCGACCTCGGGCTATCTGTTCGGCACCTACGAGAACGCCGCCAATTCGGGCGACGGCTACGCCATGGCCTATCACGCCGGCGCCGGGCTCGCGAACCTGGAATGCTTTCAGATCAACCCCTTGATCAAGGATTACAACGGCCCCGCCTGTGCCTATGTGGCCGGGCCCTTCGGCGGCTACACCGCCAACAACGAAGGCATGCGCTTCATCGAATGCGATTACTGGTCGGGCCAGATGATGCAGGAGTTCTACAACGAACTGCAGTCGGGCAAGGGGCCGGTGTTCCTCAAGCTCAACCATCTGGCGGATGAGACCATCGGCGAGATCGAAACCATCCTGCACGAGGTCGAGCGCCCGACCCGCGGCCGCTTCCAGGTCAACCGCAACAACGATTACCGCAACGGCATGATCGAGATGCACATCTCGGAAATCGGCTTCTGTTCCGGCCATTCGGCGTCGGGCGTCTATGTCGATGACAACGCCTGCACCACGGTGCCGGGCCTCTATGCCGCCGGCGACATGGCCAGCGTGCCCCACAACTACATGCTGGGCGCCTTCACCAATGGTGCGGTCGCCGGTGAGCACGCCATCGACTTCGTCAACGAAGTCGACTTCGCCGACATCGACGAAGACTTCATCGCCGCCGAAAAGAAACGCGTGCTGGCCCCGACCACGCGCGAAGACGGCATTCCGCCCAACCAGGTCGAATACAAGACCCGGCGCCTGGTCAACGACTATCTGCAGCCGCCCAAGGTCACGCGCAAGATGCAGCTGGCCCAGGACCGCTTCGCCGAAACCCGCGAGGTCATGGAAAACGAAATGGTCGCGCGCAACGCCCATGAGCTGATGCGCTCCCTTGAGGTCTCGTCGATCATGGATTGCGCCGACATGGCCGCCTTCGCCTCGCTGTTCCGCACGGAAAGCCGCTGGGGCCTGTATCACAACCGCGCCGACTATCCGGAGCGCGACAACGAAAACTGGTTCTGCCACTCGATCCTGTCGAAGGACGCCGCCGGCCAGATGACGATCAAGAAGAAGGACGTCGATCCCTACATCATCCCCATCGATGAGGAAGAGAAAGACGCCTACGACAAGCAGCGGATCAAGGCGCAGGCCTAACCCCCGCCGGACCCGCACCAAGACCATACCCAAGGAGAAATCCGATGCCCCTCGCTGAACAACCCTCATCCGTCCCCGTCGTCGTCGACGAAGGCAAATGCATCGCCGACAAGGGCTGCACCGTCTGCGTCGACGTCTGCCCGCTGGACGTGCTGCGCATCTCGGACGCCACCGGCAAGGCCTTCATGAAGTACGACGAGTGCTGGTACTGCATGCCTTGCGAGGCCGATTGCCCGACGGGTGCGGTCACCGTCAACATTCCCTTCCTGCTGCGCTGACCCAAGGAGCCCGATCCCATGTCCGCATTCGAGCCCTTTGAGCAATTCGACGAAGTCGACGACATCATCGACCGCCTGGAAGACCCCGACCCGGGCACCCGCCGCGTCGCCATCATGGACCTGGCCGATTCAGCCGATCTCGCCGCCGTCGCCCATCTGAAAAAGGCCCTGGCCGACGACGCCCGCGAGGTGCGGTTGCAGATCGCCCTGGCGCTCGGCGAATTCGACGGCCCGGAGACGGCCGAGGCCCTGCTGATCGCGCTGACCGACGCCGACACCGGCGTCGCCCAGGCCGCCGCCGACAGCATGGCGGAACTGAAGGATCCGGCCTCGGCCGACCCGATCCTGCCGTTCGTCGCCCATGAATCAGCCTTCGTGCGCGCCGGCGCCTTGCGGGCCCTGCGTGAACTGAAGCGCCCGGAAAGCCTGAAACCGGCACTGGATGCCCTCGGCGATCCGGAAGCCAGCGTGCGGTCCGAAGCGGTCAGCGTCGTCGGCTATCTGAAAACCGAAGACGCCCTGCCCGCCCTGATGGCGATGCTGAAGGACGTTGACGCCGGCGTGCGCCGCACGGCCGCGGGGGCCTTGGGCTTTTCCGTGACCGCCGCCGCCGCCGATACCCTGGCCCAGGCGTTGAGCGATACGGACTGGCAGGTCCGCGA
>CAXAVJ010000041.1:0-29172 GCA_963972065.1 uncultured Rhodospirillaceae bacterium | reverse complement strand
CGACCTCGCCCAGGAACAGAACCGCCAGGACCGAGGCGAAGATGGGGGCGGAAAACCCAAGCGCCGTGACTTGGGCCAGGGGGGCGATGGACAGCGCGAAGAAATAACACAACATGGCCGCGGAATTGAGCACGCCGCGCAGGGTCAGCAGGCCCAGGCGCTTGGTTTTCAGCGGCTTCAAGCCGTCCTTTATGAAGAACGGGATGATCGGCAGCATCCCGAACAACAGGCGGAAAAAAGCCGTTTCGAAGGGATGAATGCCGGTCGCCGCGACTTTTTTGATGACCGCGTGCATTCCGGCGAAGCACAAGCTGGCCAGAACCATCCACAGAATTCCCCGGACGGCGTCGGTGCGTCCCTTGGCGGGGACGGGGGAATCCGGGGCTGCGGTCATTAGGCGGGCTTTCGGTCTGGGGGCCGGCTGTCCGCTGCTGGCGGGGCGAAGAGGGCCGAGAAACGGCTGCACGGCGGCGGATTATTGTATACAACGCCCATCTATACAGGCTTCATCCGGGGGGATAAAGCGCGCCCGGCGGGAAAGCGGTCCGGTTGCGGTTGACAGGGCTGGGTGGTTTGGGTAGTTTCCGCCGCTTCCGGCCTGACCGGACCCGAATTCCGCCCTTTCGAGTGGCCCGCATACGGAGCTTGAGACCGATGAAAGTTTTGAATTCCCTGAAGTCCGCCAAGACGCGCGATAAGAATTGCCGCGTCGTGCGCCGCAAGGGCCGCGTTTTCGTCATCAATAAAAAGAATCCGCGTTTCAAAGCCCGCCAAGGATAAGGCAGGCATCGGAGCGCCCATAAAGGTGCTCTTGGATCCTATCCAGCCGCGCTTACCTGAGCAATCAGGGGCGCGGTTTTTTGTTGCCTGTTTGACTGGTCAAGGCTGATGGGCGCCGCCGCTGGTTGTTACGGCCACGGCACTTGTTCCAGCGGTATCGGCTCTCCGTCCCAATCGACGACCGTCCCATTGCGCGCCTGGATCACGGCGGCAAGGTTCACCGGACGGTAGGGGGTCTTTTTGATGGAATCCTCAGGACAATCATGAGCCACCGCGGGAAGCTTCCAGCGTTCCAAGGCTGAGATATGAAGCGCTTCATTCACCGTCAGTGTGTCGGACGGAATAATATTGCGCCTGTCATATTGTTTGCACGTTGTGCGAAACCATTCGCCAAAACCGCTGCCCGCCGGAAGCGTCTGATTGATGAGGCGCTGGTAGGGATAGTACTTGGAAGTGAAATAGAGGGCGCCTCGGCTTTCATAGCCGGTGCCCTCGACATCGGGGCGGCATACACGGCCGAGATAGGCGCTATCGGTCTTAAGGTCGGTATGCTTGGTGACGCGTTTGACCATCCAGTCGAGCGCGATGTCGGAAAGCCCCGCGTTTTCATAGGACCCGCCGATGTTCGAGTGGACGCCGGAAAACCAGACCTGCTCGACGATTTGGTGTTCGGGTGGGGATACCCCCTTTTGCCGGACCCACATTGTGGGTGAAAAAGCACTTCGCTTCTCGTCGATGGCGATCGCGTGGAGCGCCACATCGACTTTGGGGCTCAGCATCGTGTCGTTGAAGTAATATGCCTTGGGCAGCATCTGCCGCCCTAGGTCGCCAGGAATGCCAAGAGAGCCGACCGTGTCCCATACGCCGATACAGCGGATGCGCGCGTCATGGCGGTCGCGCAGGTTGAGCGCCGCGATGTGGTTCCGTTTCTCGTCGCCAGTGGTCGTTCCATCGCGATAGACCTCGAGGACTTTGGTCAGCGCACCCCCAAGATGGGCAGGACCGAGAACTCCGGCGAGACCGATTAGCCCGCCCAGGCTGCGCGCGGTATAGGCACCGCGGGAGAAGCCGAAAATATAGATTTCATCCCCTGGTTCGTAGTTGTTGCCGAGGAACCGGTATCCGTCGATGACGTTTTCGGTCAGGCCCGCGCCGGACGCACCCCCGGCGACGCGGTCGCAGATTCCGCCTGTACCGACGCCTTTGTCGTAAAACACGATCTGCGGGACATCACCGTCACGGCTTTTAATCGACCGCAGAAGTTTGACCACGTTGGTCGGGTTTGCGCCATTGTCCGGTGTATTCCAGGTGCCATCAAAACACACGATCAGTCGTCGCAGAGGCATTCCAACTCTCTGACATCTGGGGATTACATCGGGCTCGTCGTACAAATAAATTATATTTATCTAATTTATATGGGGCAAGGTTTAAGCATCAATGATGACCGTCCGGCAGACCGGGACGAATTGGGCTTCCTATTCCTGGACACCCGATTGCGTTGGGGCGACGATGGCGCGACCGACCAAGGAGCCTTGCCCATGACCATCGACAAAGTCGCCGCCCATTACACCCACGGAACCCTGATGGACGCCATCCTGGCCAAGCTGGCCGAGGCGGGGATCGCCCTGGACGGTCTGACCGCCCAGGATCTCGCGCCGATGGACCATCTGCACGGGCGCGGGCGCGAGGCGACGGACGAAATGATCGCCCGCCTGCGGCCCTTGGGGGGCCAGCACATCATCGATATCGGTTGCGGCGTGGGCGGGCCGGCGCGCTACCTCGCCGCCACGGCGGGGGCCAGGGTCAGCGGCATCGACCTGACCCCGGAATTCATCGCCGTCGCGGAGGAACTGGCGGCCATGACCGGGCTTTCAGACAAGGCAGACTTCCAGGTTGGCGACGCGCTCAACCTGCCGTTCGACGCTGCCGCCTTCGATGCCGGCTATACACAGAACGTGTCCATGAGCGTGCCCGACAAGGTGGGTTTCTTCGCCGAGGCCGCGCGCGTGCTGAAGCCCGGGGCCCGCTTCGTCGCGGGTGAAGTCGCGCAAGGCCCCGGCGGCGACGTGCTCTACCCCGTGCCCTGGGCCATGACGGCCGAGATCAGCCACCTGACGACGCCCGAGGAAACGGCGGCGATTTTGGAGGATGCGGGATTCCGGGTCGAGGCGATCCACGATTCCACGGATCAGGCGATGGCCTACAATCAGGCGGCCCGCACGCGGGCCAAGGACCAGGGGGCGCCGATCCTCAACCCGTTGGTGATCCTGCGCGAAAACGCGCTGGAGCGCATGCGAAATTCCGCCCGCAATGTGGCGCAAGGCCGTGCCGTTCCCGTGGAGTTCGTCTGCATTCGGTCTTGACTTTTCGGCCCCGGAACGCGACCTTTTTGAAAATCATTCCGTATCGTGAAATTGCGTGCCGTTGCGCGTGACGCGCTGCGGGGCGTCACGAACCAAGAAACGCAGGGAAGAAAACATGGCCGATACCGTAACCCCCCGCCCGCGGACCCGGGGCCGCACCCGCACACGGTCGCGCGAGGATACGGGTGGGCAGGTTCAGTCTCTCGCCCGCGCCATTTCCATTCTCAAGGCCCTGGCCCGCTCCGACGACGGCATGACCTTGACCGACGTGGCGCTGACCGTCGTCCTGCCGCCGTCGACCACGCACCGCCTGCTGACCACCATGCAGCACGACCGCATCGTGCGCTTCGATCAGGCGACGGCGCTGTGGCATGTGGGGGTCGAGGCCTTCGTGATCGGCAACGCCTTCATCCGCTCGCGCGATCTGGTCGTCATGGCGCGGCCGATCATGCGGCGGCTGATGGAGGAAACGGGCGAGACCGTGAAACTGGGGATTCAGGACGACGGCGAGGTCATCTATCTGGCCCAGGTCGAAAGCCGCGAAACCATGCGCGCCTATCGCGCGCCCGGCACCCGCGTGCCCATGCATTGCTCCGGCGTGGGCAAGGCGCTGCTCGCCAATCAGTCCGAGGAAGAGGTCAACCGCATCCTGCAGCGCCACGGCCTGTCCAAGGTCACGGACAAGACCCTGGCCACGCCCGTGCGCTTCCGCGACGCGCTCGGCCAGATCCGCCGCCAGGGCTATGCCCTCGATGACGAGGAACATGCCATCGGCCTGCGCTGCATCGCCGCCGCCGTGTTCAACGAACACGACGAGCCGATCGCCGCGATCTCCGTTTCCGGCCCCTCGGCGCGCATTTCCGACGAGAAGATCGCCGGCCTGGCCGGTCTCGTGACCCGCGCCGCCAAGGCCATCGCCAGCGAACTCGGCAGCCGCGAGCCCTGATCCGGCGCACCCGCCGTACTTTCCTTTAATGAGACTTCGCCGTGGCGCCTCGGCGTCAATGGCCGCCGTTTGCGTGCCGCCATAAATTGGTATTTTTCCAAAATTGAATGTTCATTATCATATTGATTATAAAGGTAAAAAACACACATTATCGATATGCGGAATAATTTCCAAAATGGTTGCCGAGGGTCTGCCTGACTGTCACCCTTAAAGCCTGTTCTTAGCAGGGAGGTGACGGCCATGGCACGCATGACGGCAGCGGAAGCAGCGGTCCGGGTACTTGAGAAAGAGGGCGTTCACGCCGCCTTCGGCGTCCCTGGGGCGGCCATCAATCCGTTCTACGCGGCGATGAAAAAGCGCGGCTCCATCGACCATGTGCTGGCGCGCCACGTCGAAGGGGCAAGCCATATGGCCGAGGGTTACACCCGCGCCAAGGCCGGCAACATCGGGGTCTGCATCGGCACCTCGGGCCCGGCGGGCACGGACATGATCACCGGCCTGTATGCCGCCCAGGCGGACAGCATCCCGATCCTCTGCATCACCGGGCAGGCGCCCCGCGACAAGCTGTACAAGGAGGATTTCCAGGCGGTCGATATCGAATCCATCGCCAAGCCGGTGACCAAATGGGCGGTCACCGTGCGCGAACCGGCCCTGGTGCCCCGCGTGTTCCAGAAGGCGTTTCACCTGATGCGCTCGTCCCGGCCCGGTCCGGTGCTGATCGACATGCCGATCGACGTGCAACTGGCGGAAATCGAATTCGACGCCGACACCTATGAGCCGCTGCCGGCGTTCAAGCCCAAGGCCTCGCGCCGCCAGATCGACAAGGCCATGGCGATGCTGAACGCGGCCGAGCGGCCGGTCATCGTCGCCGGCGGCGGCATCATCAACGCCGACGCCCAGGACCTTCTGGTCGAATTCGCGGAACTGACCGGCATCCCCGTGATCCCGACCCTGATGGGCTGGGGCGCCATCGCCGATGACCATCCCCTGATGGCCGGCATGGTCGGGCTGCAGACGGCGCACCGCTACGGCAACAAGTCGTTTTTGCGCTCCGACTTCGTGCTCGGCATCGGCAACCGCTGGGCCAATCGGCACACGGGGTCCATCGACGTCTACACCCGTGGCCGCACCTTCGTGCATGTGGATATCGAGCCGACCCAGATCGGCCGCGTGTTCGAACCCGACTACGGCATCGTGTCCGACGCCGGGGCGGCGCTGGGGCTGTTCGTGCAGGCGGCGCGCGAGTTGAAGGAGGACGGCCGTCTGGCCGACCGTGCGGATTGGGCCAATGAATGCGCCCACCGCAAGGAAGTGATGCAGCGCAAGTCCCATTTCGACGCCGTGCCCCTGAAGCCGCAGCGCGTCTATCAGGAAATGACCGAAGCCTTCGGCCGCGACGTCTGCTACGTCACCACCATCGGGTTGAGCCAGATCGCCGCCGCCCAATTCCTCAAGGTCAATGGCGCGCGCAACTGGATCAACGCCGGCCAGGCCGGGCCGCTCGGCTGGACCCTGCCGGCGGCCCTGGGCGTGCGCAAGGCCTGCCCGGACAAGGAAATCGTCGCCGTGTCCGGCGACTACGACTTCCAGTTCCTGATCGAGGAACTGGCCGTGGGGGCGCAGTTCAACCTGCCCTACATCCATGTGGTGGTGAACAATTCCTACCTGGGATTGATCCGCCAGGCCCAGCGCGGCTTCGACATGGACTACAACGTCCAGCTTTCCTTCGAGAACGTGAACGCGCCCGACCTGGGCGATTACGGCGTCGACCATGTCGCCGTGGCCGAGGGCCTGGGCTGCAAGGCGATCCGCGTGCGCAGCCCCAACGAGTTCAAGGACGCCTTCGCCCGCGCCAAAGACCTGATGGCTGAATTCCAGGTGCCCGTGGTTCTGGAATTCATTCTGGAGCGCGTGACCAACGTCGCCATGGGCATGGAGATCGACGCCGTCAACGAGTTCGAGGAGATCCTTTGCCTGGATCCATCCCTGGATACGGACGGCCTGCCTGACCCCAGGTCGGGCAAGAAAAAAAAGCGGGACATGATTCCCGCCGAATGAGGTCCCTGCGAGGAGGGCGGGAGGCGCCTTTGGCCGGAACCCACTTCCGGTTGCCTCCCGCCCGACCTCGCCGCTACCCTCGCCGCCAAAGACCGCACCACCGCAGGAGACATCCCATGCCCCGTTTCAACGCCAACATCACCATGCTGTTCCAGGACCTGGATTTCATGGACCGCTTTCAGGCGGCCGCCAAGGTCGGGTTCAAGGGCGTGGAATACCTGTTCCCCTATGACTACAAGGCCGCCGATCTGGTCGACGCGCTGACGTCCAACGGCCTGACCCAGGTGCTGCACAACCTGCCGGCCGGCGACTGGGCCAAGGGCGAACGGGGGCTGGCCAGCCTGCCCGACCGGAAAAGCGAATTCCAGGACAGCGTGGGCCTGGCCATCGAGTACGCGACGGCGCTGGGCTGTCCCCAGGTCAACTGCCTGGCCGGCATTCCCGGCGACGGCGTGGCCCCGGAAAAGGCGTTCGAGACCTTCGTCGAGAACCTTGAATTCGCGGCCCCCCGGTTCGATGACGCGGGCATCAAACTGTTGGTCGAGGCCATCAACACCCGCGACATTCCGGGCTTCTTCCTCAATACCTCGGCCCAGACGGAACGGGTGCTGGACGCCGTCGGCCATGACAACCTGTATTTCCAATACGACGCCTATCACATGCAGATCATGGAGGGCGATTTGTGCCGCACGGTCGAACGCCTGCTTGAACGCATCCCGCACATTCAGATCGCCGACAACCCGGGCCGCCACGAGCCGGGCACCGGCGAAATCAACTATCCGCACTTCTTCGCCCACTTGGACGCCATCGGCTACAAAGGCTGGGTCGGCTGCGAATACGTGCCCTTGACCACGACGGTCGAAGGCCTGGGCTGGCTGCGCGCCGCCGAGGCATCGTCTAAGGCTGCCTGATTCCAGCAGCGGCCTTTTCCCGGCTGGCGGAAAAATCCCGGTTGCCCCATTGGTTTTTGCCGCAATCGCGGTAAAACGTCTGCAACCGTTCAGCTTACGTAAAATCAATCCACCCAGGAGGGGACATCAACCATGGCTACCATCGGATTCATCGGCCTCGGCATCATGGGCGCGCCCATGGCGGCACACCTTCAGAAGGCCGGCCACAAGATCGTGGCGCTCAAGCGCAAGAAGCCCCTGCCGAAGGATCTCGCCAAGGGCGGCGCCGTGTTCGCCGCGACGCCCAAGGACGTGGCCGCCAAGTCCGAGGTCATCATCACCATGGTGCCGGACACCCCCCAGGTCGAAGAGGTCCTGTTCGGCGCCAACGGTGTGGCCTCGGCCAACCTGAAGGGCAAGCTGGTCATCGACATGTCCTCCATCGCGCCCTTGGCGACCAAGGAATTCGCCAAGAAGATCAAGAAGGCGGGCGCCGGCTGGGTCGACGCGCCGGTGTCCGGCGGCGAAGTGGGGGCCAAGAACGCGGCCCTGACCATCATGTGCGGCGGCACCAAGAAGGATTTCGACCGCGCCTTGCCGCTGTTCGAACTGATGGGCAAGAACATCACCCTGGTCGGCGGCGCCGGCGACGGGCAGACCTGCAAGGTCGCCAACCAGATCATCGTTGCGCTGAACATCGAAGCCGTGTCCGAGGCCCTGTTGTTCGCGTCCAAGGCCGGGGCCGATCCCGCCAAGGTCCGTGAAGCCCTGATGGGCGGTTTCGCCAATTCGAAGATTCTGGAAGTCCATGCGGAGCGCATGATCAAGCGCACCTTCAAGCCGGGCTTCCGCATCGAGCTGCATCAGAAGGACCTGAACCTGGCCCTGTCCGGCGCCAAGGACATGGGCATCTCCCTGCCCAACACGGCGACGGCGCAGGAACTGTTCAATTCCTGCAAGGCCCACGGCGGGGCCGGCTGGGACCATTCGGCGATGGTGCGGGCGCTTGAGATCATGGCCAAGCACGAGGTCAAGTAATCCCGCTCCGCCGCCCCTGTTGCCGGGGCGGGCAAAAGACTTACAATGCGGAAAACCGGGGCTCTGAACGGGCCGCCGGTCATTGGAGCGTCCAACCATGCTAATGCCGAAACCGGATCAAGGCGTCATCGATCGGCGGGCCGAGATCATCGCCGCCATGCGTGCCATCGTGCCTGGGGAGGGCGTGATCGCGGACGACGCCATGCTCAGGGCTTTCGAATGCGACGGCCTGATGGCTTATCGGCAACTGCCGCTGATCGTCGTGCTGCCGGAAACCACGGCCCAGGTCTCGGAAATCCTTGCATACTGCCATGACAACGGCGTGAAGATCGTGCCGCGCGGGGCGGGTACGGGCCTGTCCGGCGGCGCCCTGCCGCTGGCCGACGCCATCACCTTGGGATTGTCCAAGTTCAACCAAGTCCTGGACATCGACTATGCCAACCGCTGCGCCGTGGTGCAGCCGGGGGTGACCAACCTGGGCGTCACCAAGGCGGTGGAAGGCGACGGCTTCTATTACGCGCCCGATCCGTCGTCGCAGATCGCCTGTTCCATCGGCGGCAACATCGCCGAGAACTCCGGCGGCGTGCATTGCCTGAAATACGGCTTGACGACCAACAACGTGCTGGGCGTGGAAATGGTGCTGATGGACGGCACGGTCCTGCGCCTGGGTGGCAAGCACCTGGACCCGGGGGGATACGACCTGCTGGGCGTGCTCACGGGTTCCGAAGGGCTGCTTGGTGTTATCACCGAGGTCACCGTGCGGATATTGAAGAAGCCCGAGACGGCGCGGGCCGTGTTGCTTGGTTTCAATTCGTCGGAAGAAGGGGGCGATTGCGTCGCCGCCATCATCAACGCCGGGATCATCCCGGGCGGGATCGAGATGATGGACAAGCCCGCCATCCACGCGACGGAGGAATTCGTCCACGCGGGCTATCCCATGGATGTGGAAGCCCTTTTGATCGTCGAACTGGACGGCCCCAAGGTCGAGGTCGATTACCTGATCGAGCGGGTCGGCGAGATCGCGACGGGGCAGGGGGCGATCTATTCCCGCATCAGCGAGAGCGAGGAAGAACGCGCCGCCTTCTGGTCCGGGCGCAAGAACGCCTTTCCGGCGGTCGGGCGCATCTCGCCGGATTATCTGTGCATGGACGGCACCATTCCCCGGAAGATGCTCGGCCTGGTCCTGCAACGCATGACGGAAATGTCCGACAAATACGGCCTGCGCGTCGCCAATGTGTTCCACGCCGGCGACGGCAACCTCCATCCCCTCATCATGTTCGACGCCAACCAGCCGGGCGAACTGGATCGGGCCGAGGAATTCGGCGCCGATATCCTGAAATTATGTGTCGAGGTCGGCGGCGTGCTGTCCGGCGAACACGGCATCGGCGTGGAAAAGCGCGACCTGATGGGCGAGATGTTCACGGAAGACGACCTGAAGCAGCAGCAGCGGGTCAAATGCGCCTTCGACCCGGACCATCATCTCAACCCGGGCAAGGTCTACCCGACCCTTCACCGCTGCGCCGAACTGGGCCGCATGCATATCTCGCGCGGCCAGGTGCCGTTCCCCGACATTCCCCGATTCTGATCCACCGACCATGACCGAAATTCTCAAGCCGGATAATGCCGACCAGGTACTCGACGCCGTCAAATGGGCGGTTTCGGAAGCCACGCCGCTGGACGTGCGCGGCACGGGCAGCAAGGCCGGGTTCGGCCGCCCGGTGCAGGCGGGCCGGGTGCTGGATCTGTCGAACCTCGCCGGGATCACCGACTACGATCCCGGCGAACTGGTGCTGACCGCCGGTCCCGCCACGCCCATGGCCGAGATCGAACAGGCCCTGGCCGAGGCCAACCAGGAACTGGCGTTCGAGCCCATGGATATGGGCGCCCTTTACGGCAACGGTGCCGGCACCGGCACTTTGGGCGGCGTCATCGCGGCCAACCTGTCCGGCCCCCGGCGCATCAAGGCGGGGGCGGCGCGCGATCATTTCCTGGGCTTTCAGGCCGTGTCCGGCCGGGGCGAGGTGTTCAAGTCCGGCGGCAAGGTGATGAAGAACGTCACCGGCTTCGATCTCTCGAAACTGATGGCCGGCTCCTTCGGCACCCTGGCCGTGATGACGCAGGTTTCCGTGAAGGTGCTGCCGCGCCCGGAAAAGACGCGCACGGTTCTGCTCATGGGCGCCGACGACACCCATGCGGTCGCGGCGCTGTGCGATGCCCTGGGCTCCAGCCACGAGGTCGCCGGCGCGGCTCATCTGCCGGCCTCCGTCGCCCAGCGCTCCGGCGTCGGCTATGTGTCCGGCGCGGGCACCGCTGTCACCGCCGTGCGCGTCGAAGGGCCCGGGCCCAGCGTCGAACACCGCTGCCATTCCCTGCGCGACCTGTTCGCCCCCTTCGGCGCGGTCGAGGAACTGCATTCCCATAACTCGGCCGCCTTCTGGCGCGAGATTCGCGACGCGGCCCCCTTCACCGGTGACTGGCAGGACCATCAGGTCTGGCGCGTCAGCGTGCCCCCCACGGCGGGCCCGACGGTGGGCCAGCACCTGCGCGCGCGCCTGGGCGGCGAGGTCTATTACGACTGGGGCGGCGGGCTGATCTGGTTCGCCCTCGACGCCCGCAGCGACGCCGGCGCGGCCGATGTCCGCCGGGTCATCAAGGATTGCGGCGGCCACGCCACCCTGGTCCGGGCATCCGCCGACGTGCGCCAGGCCGCCCCAGTGTTCCAGCCGCAGCCGGGTCCGCTGGCCGATCTTTCAAAACGGGTGAAGGAAGCCTTCGATCCCGAGGGCATCCTCAACCCCGGCCGCATGACGGCGGGCGTGTAAGGGCAGGGACGGAAAGACGATGCAAACCACCTTCACCCTGGCCCAGATGGCCGATCCGCATATCGCCCAGGCCAACGACATCCTGCGCAAATGCGTGCATTGCGGATTCTGCACGGCGACCTGCCCGACCTATGTCCTGCTGGGCGACGAGTTGGACAGCCCGCGCGGGCGCATCTACCTGATCAAGGGATTGCTGGAGGAAGGCGCCAAACCGACCGAACAGCATGTCACCCATATCGACCGCTGCCTGACCTGTCTTTCCTGCATGACGACCTGTCCGGCCAGCGTCGATTACATGCATCTGGTCGACGACGCGCGGGCCAAGATCGAACGGGAGTACAAGCGCCCGCTGATGGACCGCTTGCTGCGCGGCCTGCTGCCCCTGGTACTGCCCTATCCCGACCGCTTCCGCGTGATGCTGCTGGGCGCCTGGCTGGCGCGGCCGTTGGCACGGATCATGCCGGGGCGGCTCGGTGCCATGCTGGGGCTCACGCCCAAGCGCATCCATCCGCCGACGGACATGGACCGGCCCCAGGTGTTCAGGGCCGAGGGCACGATGAAAAAACGCGTGGCGCTGATGACCGGCTGCGCTCAGAAGGTTTTGAATCCGGCCATCAACGAGGCCACCGTGCGGCTTCTCACCCGCCACGGCTGCGACGTCGTGGTCGCCGACGGGCAGGGCTGCTGTGGTGCACTGGTCCATCACATGGGCAAGGAAGACCAAAGCCACGCCCAGGCCAAGGCCAATATCGAGGCCTGGGAACGGGCCGAGGCAACCCATGGCACGATCGACGCCATCGTCATCAACGCGTCGGGCTGCGGCACCACGGTGAAGGATTACGGCTGGATGCTGCGCCGCGACGACGCCATGGCCGCCCGCGCCAAGGCCATGTCGGGAAAAACCAAGGACATCACGGAAGTAATGATGGACCTGGGCCTGAATGCGGCTGCGATTGACGGGGACAAGCCCGTCGTCGCTTATCATTCGGCCTGTTCCATGCAGCACGGCCAGAAGCTGACCAAACCGCCCAAGGAACTTTTGGCCCAGGCCGGGTTCGAAGTGCGGGAGCCCGCCGAAAGCCATCTCTGCTGCGGCTCCGCCGGCACCTACAACATGATGCAGCCGGAAATCTCCGGCCGCCTCAAGGACCGCAAGGCCGCCAACCTGAAGCGCACGGGGGCCCAGGTCATGGCCACGGGCAACATCGGATGCATGGTTCAGCTTGAGGACGCCGTCGGCATGCCGGTCGTGCATACGGTGGAACTGCTCGACTGGGCCACGGGTGGCCCGAAGCCCGCCGGACTCAAATAAAAGATATTGGCGGGCGGAAGCCCGCCAGGCTCAATTAGGTGCCGCCGCGTCTGTCGCGATTCGGCAATATTCCGGTCATCCAATTCGATCACAATTGAAGACTTGCGGGTCGGTAAGGCCCCGGCGGCGTTGGAGTCGCACATAGTGCGTAAGTTATATCGCACCATGTGCGGGTTTTGTGGTATGCTTCCCGCATCGCCGCCGCGAAACGCGTCGCGGGGCCTGCAACGCAGGAAGGAGCCGTCGCATGACATCGATCACGCGGATCCTCGGGCGGGCGGTGCTTTTCGGAAGCCTCGCCCTGATCCTCACCCTTCGTCCCGCCGCCGACGCGCGGGCGAATTCCACCCTCGACTGGCTGTCCGGCGAACCGGTGACGCTCATGGATCTGGGCATCATCCGGCTTAAGCAGGATCTGCTTCAGGTCGGCCAACGCCTTTTGGAGGTCGGCTTTCTGCCCGTGGCGCCGACCACTGGCGCCTATTTCGACTGGCGGGATAAGAAGATCACCGTGTTCCTGACGGCGCGCGAACGTTTCGCCCAACCGTCCGAAGGCATGTGCCTGGAACTGTTCGCGCGGGTCGCCAAGGGCCTGGCGTCGCGCAGCCGCGGCCACCAGGGCGACCCGGGTTGGTATCTGGAGGAAATCTTCACCCATGACGGCTGGGGCAACTTCACCCGCCCCATGCGAATGCGCGAAGAGCTTTTGAAAACCGTGCAGTTGGAGGTCACTTTGCTGCCGCCCCGACCCATGGGGCCGGAGCGCACGCTGCATTGTTCGGGCGGGCTCGACACGGAACCGCACGAGATTTCGGTCACCATTTCCTGACGGGCTTGTGAGCGGCGGGCCTCTTGGCCTGATGCCCGCGAAGGCGTAATCTTTTTGTCATGGTTACGTGGAAACACATCCTCATGGCGGGGCTTCTTGCCGTCGCATTGGCCGTGCCGCAGGCGCGGGCAGATCAGACCGATCCGGTTCTGGACGCCCTGTTCGAGGCCCTGACGGCGACCAAGAACCCGGAAGAGGCCCATCAGATCGAAACCCGCATCTGGCAGACCTGGGCGGTCAGTGGCCAGGAACTGGTCGACAGCGCCATGGCTCGGGGCGTCATTGCCATGAACAGGGGCGCCCTCGATGCCTCGCTGAAATACTTCAATGACGTCATCAGCCTGGCGCCCAAGCATGCGGAAGGCTGGAATAAGCGCGCCACGGTGAATTTTCTCATGGGCAAATATCCGGAATCCGTGCTCGATATTCAGCGCACCTTGGAATTGGAACCCCGCCACTTCGGTGCGCTGTCGGGCCTGGGCTTGATCTATGCGGAAATGGGGCGCAAAAAAGCGGCGATCCGCGCCATGGAAAAGGCACTGGCCATCAACCCGCATATGGACGCCATCCGCGGCCAATTGCAGGATCTGAAAACCGAGGTATCCGGGAAACCCATCTGACATGACGACACCACAGGCAACGGCGGCGCAGCCCTCAGGTGTGGTCGATGCAGGCCTGCTTGATCTTCTGGCGCAGATCGTGGGGGCGGAAAACCTGTCCACCGCGGCCGCCGTGCGCGAACAACATGGCCGCGATGAATCCTACCACCCCTCGGCCCCGCCCGACGCCGTCGTCTATTGCACGGAAACGGAGCAGGTCGCGGCCGTGGTCAAGGCCTGCGCCGAACGTGGCGTGCCGGTCATTCCCTTCGGCACGGGGACGTCCCTGGAGGGCCATGTGGCGGCGCTTTCCGGCGGGGTCTGCATCGACCTGTCGCGCATGGACAAGATCCTCACCGTCAATGCCGAGGACATGGACGTCACGGTCCAGGCCGGCGTGCGGCGCAAGGCGCTTAACGACTATCTGCGCGACACGGGCCTGTTCTTTCCCATCGACCCGGGGGCCGATGCGTCGCTCGGGGGGATGACCGCGACGCGGGCCAGCGGCACCAACGCGGTGCGTTACGGCACCATGCGGGAAAACGTCCTCAGCCTGACCGTGGTCATGGCCGACGGGCGGATCATCCGCACCGCGCGCCGGGCGCGCAAGTCTTCGGCGGGATACGACCTGACGCGCCTGTTCGTGGGCTCGGAAGGGACCCTCGGCGTGATTACCGAGGTCACGCTACGGCTGTACGGCATTCCCGAAGCGGTGCTGGCCGCTGTCTGTCCGTTTCCCGATCTGGAAAGTGCCGTGAGCACGGTGATCCTGACGATCCAGTCGGGCATTCCCGTGGCCCGTATCGAGCTTCTGGACGAAGCGCAGATGGATGCGGTGAACAAGTATTCCAAGCTCGATTACGCGGTGAAACCGACCCTGTTTTTCGAATTCCACGGCAGTGACGCGGGCGTGCGTGAACAGGTCGAAAACGTGAAGGCCATCGCCGCCGACTTCGGCGCCGCCGATTTCCAATGGGCGACCAAGCCGGAAGACCGCAACAAGCTGTGGCAGGCCCGGCATGATGCCTATTACGCGGCGATCGCGCTGCGCCCCGGCTGCCGGGGCATCGCAACGGATGTCTGCGTGCCGATCTCGAAACTGGCGGAATGCATCCTGGAAACGCGCAAGGACATCGACGCGTCCGGCCTGTGCGCGCCCATCGTCGGCCATGTCGGCGACGGCAATTTTCACATCGTATTCGTGGTCGATCCCGACAATGCCGACGAGATGAAGCGCGCCGAGGACGTCAACGCGCGCATGGTCATGCGCGCCATTGCCCTGGACGGCACCTGCACGGGCGAACATGGCGTCGGCTACGGCAAGATCGATTTCCTGACCGCCGAACACGGCGAGGCCCTGGTCGCCATGCGCGCGGTCAAACAGGCCCTCGACCCCCAGAACATCATGAACCCGGGCAAGATCATCCGCGTCTAGGCCCGGTATTTCTCCGCGATGTGGAAAAACCCGGGTTGCGGAGCCCCGGGCCTTGGCTTTCGTCCCGGGGTGACGTAACCAGGACCATTATTGGGAGGTTATGACCTTGGATCCGGAAACCCTGCTTCGCGACATGTTCGCCGCCGCCGTCGCGGCGGCCCAACCTGAAAAGCGTATCCCCCATTTCCTGCCGGAGCCGCCCAAGGCCGGGCGCACGCTGGTGATCGGGGCGGGCAAGGCCTCGGCCGCGATGGCCCGCGCCTTCGAGGATCATTGGCCGGGCGACCTCACGGGTTTGATCGTCACCCGCTATGGCTATGACGTGCCCTGCAAACGGATCGAGACGGTCGAGGCCGCCCATCCCGTGCCCGATGCGGCAGGTGAGGCGGGGGCCCGGCGCATGCTGGACATGGTCCGGGGGCTGACCGAGGACGATCTGGTGGTTTGCCTGATTTCCGGCGGCGGATCGGCCCTGTTGTCGGCGCCGGGGCCGGGCCTGACCCTGGCCGACAAGCAGGCCGTCAACCGGGAGCTTCTGCGCTGCGGGGCGACGATCCACGAGATGAACTGCCTGCGCAAACATCTGTCGGCGGTCAAGGGCGGGCGGCTGGCCGCCGCCGCGGCACCGGCCCGGATCGTCAACCTGCTGATTTCCGATGTGCCGGGGGATGATCCAGCGGTTATCGCCTCGGGCCCGACGGTGCCCGACCCGACGACCTTCGACGACGCGCGGGCCATCGTCGCGAAATACGCGATCAAGCTGCCTGCCGTGGTGCAGGCGTTGCTGGATGCGGGGGCGGAGGAAACGCCCAAGCCCGACGATCCCATCTTCGACCGGGTGGAAACCCATTTGATCGCCCTGCCGCAGGCCAGCCTGGAGGCCGCGGCCGAGGTCGCCCGCGCCGCCGGGATCACGCCGGTGATCCTGGGCGACGCCCTGGAAGGCGAAGCCCGCGATTTGGGGGCCGAGCATGCGCAACTGGCCCGCGATACCCTAGCCGGAAAGGGCCCCGTGCAGGGGCCCTGCGTGCTGTTGTCGGGGGGTGAGACCACGGTCACCATCCGCGGCGACGGCGGACGAGGCGGGCGCAATACGGAATACCTGCTGGGTATGGCGGTGGCGCTCGACGGGGCGGCCGGTCTGCATGCCATCGCCTGCGATACGGACGGGGTCGACGGTTCGGAAGACAACGCGGGTGCGGTGATCGGCCCGGACAGCCTGGCCAGGGCCAAGGCGGCGGGCCTGGATGCCCGGGCATTGCTCGACACCAACGACGCCTACGGGTTTTTCCAAGGGATCGGCGACCTTGTCGAATGCGGGCCGACCTTGACCAACGTCAATGACTTCCGGGCGGTATTGGTGCTGCCTTAAAAGGCGCCGGTTCCATCATCTGAAATATTCGGGGGCGGCGTCGGCAACAACAGTGCAGACGAGGCGCCCCCGATGGATCACGACCCTCTTCCGACGCCCAAGGCATGGCACGCCCTGCCTTGGGACGCTGCTGCCCGCGCGTTGGACAGCAACCCCGAGACCGGGTTGAGCGACCAGAAAGCCGCCGATCGTCTGCGCCGTTACGGACCGAACGATCTGCCCCGTCCGTGCCCGCCCGGCCTTTTGAGGCTGTACCTGCGGCAATTCATCAATCCGCTGATCTACCTGCTGGCCGCGGCGGCGGTTGTCTCCGTTGCCATCGGTGAGGCTTCGGACGCGCTGTTCATCTTCGCCGTGTTGCAGGTCAACGCCCTGATCGGCACCTATCAGGAATATCGCGCGCAGAAGAGTGCCCTTGCCCTCGACAGCCTGATCCGCGACCGGGCGACGGTTCTGCGCGGCGGCACGGTCCATACGGTGGATGGCCGCGATCTGGTGCCGGGCGACGTGATCCGCCTGGAATCGGGCAATCATGTGCCGGCCGATTTGCGTCTGGTTCAGGCCGATGCCCTGCTGGTCGATGAATCCCTGCTGACCGGCGAGTCCCAGGCCGTGGTCAAGGACGCGGCGGCGACCGTGGCGGAGCAGACCATGACCGGCGACCGCATCACCATGCTTCATGCGGCCACGGTGGTGGTCAGTGGCCGGGCGCTTGGTATCGTCACCGAAACCGGTACACGCACGGCGCTGGGCCGGATTGCGGAACAATTGGCGGGCCGTGATGCCGCGCCGCCGCCGCTGGTCGTGCGTCTGGAACGCTTCACCCGCATGTTGGGGATCGTCGTGGTCGTGGCCATCGCGCTTCTGGCCGTGGCGATGGTTCTAAAGGGGGCGCCGGCGGTCGAAATCTTCCTGGTCGCCGTGGCGCTTGCCGTCGCCGCCCTGCCCGAAGGTCTGCCCGTGGCGATCACCGTGGCGTTGTCCGTCGGCTGCCACCGCATGGCCGGGAAGAACGTGATCGTGCGGTCCCTGCCGGCGGTCGAGGGCTTGGGGGCCTGCACCCTGATCGCCAGCGACAAGACAGGCACCCTGACCTGCAACGCCTTGACAGTGAAGCGTGTGGTGATACCGGGCCTGGGTGAATTCCAGGTAACCGGCGAGGGCTATAACGACGAAGGGGCCGTGACCGCCGCCAACGGCGCCATGAGCGATGCCGATTGGCACGGCCTGCGCCGTCTGGCCGAGGCGGCGACGTTGTGCAACGAGGCAGAACTGGCCCGCCGGGACGGTCATTGGGATCATCTGGGCGACACCGTGGATGTGGCCTTTCTGGCCCTGGCGGCCAAGACCGGGCTGAGCCGCGCCGGTCTGCTCGCCGACCTGCCGCAGGAAGCCGCCATCGCCTACGAGCCGGCGCGGCGCTACGGCGCGTCCTTCCATCGCACGACGGAAGGGCTCCGGGTTTATGCCAAGGGTGCCTTCGAGGTCATCCTGCCGTTCTGCCGTGACGTTGATGGGGAGGCCCTGACGGCCCAGGCGGAAGCCTTGGCGGCGGAGGGGTTTCGCGTGCTGGCCGTGGCCGCGGGGCCTGCGTCGGCCCCGGTCGAGGATCTGGCCGGCACGGCCGATCTGGAATTCCTGGGTTTCGTCGGCCTGATCGATCCCTTGCGCCCTGAATCCAAGGACGCGGTGGCGCGCTGCCGCCGGTCGGGCATCGACGTGCGCATGGTGACCGGCGATCATCCGTCGACCGCACTCGCGATTGCCCGAGACGTCGGCATCGCGGTGGCAGGTGAGGCGGCGGTGACCGGTATGGACCTGAAGGCATTGGCTGACGACCCGGCCGGTTTCGCCCGGGCCGTGGCCGCCGCGCCCGTGTTCGCGCGGGTCGATCCTTTGCAGAAGCTGGAGATCGTCAAATCACTGCGGGCTCAGGGGCATTTCGTCGCGGTAACCGGCGACGGCGTGAACGACGCGCCGGCGCTTAACGCGGCCGACATCGGCGTCGCGATGGGGGCCGGCGGCACGGACGTGGCGCGCGACACGGCGGACCTGATCCTGACCGACGACAATTTCGCCTCCATCGTTAACGGGGTGGAGCAGGGACGCATCGCCTACGACAACGTGCGCAAGGTGGTCTATCTGCTGGTCTCGACCGGGGCGGCCGAGGTCGCGTTGTTTTTCTTTGCCTTCCTGGGCGGGTTGCCGCTGCCGCTTTATGCCGTGCAGCTTCTGTGGCTCAACCTGGTGACCCAGGGCTTGCAGCATACGGCCCTGGCTTTCGAGAAGGCGGAGCCGGGCCTGCTCGATCGTTCGCCACGACCGCCGAACCAGCCGGTCTTTGACCGGATGATGATCTCGGAAACCATTGTCTCCGGTCTGTTCATGGGGGCGGTCGGTTATCTGTTCTTCGCCTGGATGCTGGACCAAGGCTGGGCGGAACATCAGGCACGCAATGCGCTTCTGCTGCTGCTGGTTCTGTTCGAGAACGCCCATGTCTTCAACTGCCGTTCGGAGACGCGATCCATCTTCCGCGTGCCGCTGTCGGCGAACTGGCTGTTGGTCGGCGCCGTCCTCATCAGCCAGGGCGCCCATATCCTGGCCATGCACCTGCCCGGGTTCAGCTCGGTTCTGCGGGTCGAGGCCGTGGACATCGGAACTTGGCTGCTTGTTGCGGTCATCGCGGCCTCGGTGATCCTGATGATGGAGTTGTTCAAGGTCGTCCAAAGGATGACCGGCCCGGCGCCCGACGGCGGTGAAGGAATGCGGAGAAATGGCAGTTTTCCACGAAAATAGGCCCGTTCGGCCTATGGCAATGGCGGGTTGTTCGCCCTACACTCTGCACCGAACGGCCCCGCATGACGGGGCGTGAGTCACCATCGAACACATGGGGTCCGCCCGTTGAAGAAAATCGCCATCGGTTTTTCGGTCTTTTTCGCGCTCGTCATCGGCGTGCTGCTGATCGGCCCGAGTCTGATCGATTGGAACAACTATACGGACGACATCGCCGACCAGGTCGAAAAGGTGACCGGACGCAAGGTCGTCATCGGTGGCCCCGTGTCCGTCCAGGTTCTGCCCCGCCCGCGCTTGCATGTCGCCGATGTTCATCTTGCCAATATCGGGGGCTCCGCGGATGCCCGCATGGCGTCCTTCGAATCTCTGGAGGTCCGGGTCGCGGCGCTGGCCTTGCTGGGCGGCAAGGTGCGGGTCGAAACCGTCAAGCTGGTCCGCCCGACGGTTCTGCTGGAACGTCTTGCCGATGGCCGCGTGAACTGGGATTTCAGCAAGCCCGTTCCTGCAAAGGACAGTAACGCTTCCCAGCCACTTGTGGCCGATAAGCAGACCCCTGGCACCGGTGTCGGCGCCGGAACGGCTGGTTCCGGCATCGCTGTGGATAATTTCACGGTCGAGGGCGGGACCATCGTATACCGCGATCTTCAGCGCGGCCGGGAAGAGGTCATCACCGGGATTGATGCTCGCATCGCCGCCGCCAGCCTGAACGGGCCGGTGGAAAGCGACGGCGCGCTGACCCTGGCCGGACATCGCTTCGCCTATTCCCTGAACGTCGCCGAGATCGTCCAGGGTCGCACGGTTCCCCTGGTGTTCAGCCTGAAATTCGGCAGTGACACGGTGATTAGGGTCGACGGCGGCGTCGTGAACGTGCCGGAGAAGCCGCGGTTGCGCGCCAAGATCACGGGCAGTGGCCCAAATGTCGCCGAAGCCATCGCGGCGACCGGCGGGTTTTCCGACCTGCCCGTCAATCTGACGAAACCGTTCACCGTGATGGGCAATCTGGATGCTAGCGCCGACGGCGGCCGTGTCGAGGGCCTGGAAATCAAACTCGACAACATGGAGTTCCATGTGTCTGCGGATGTCGTGACCGGCGATAAGACCGTTGCCTCCCTGTCCGTCAAATCGGGCTGGGTCGATCTTGATGCCTTGCTTGCGCCGGCGCCGGCGCCGGTCAAGGTCGAGGAGGCCACCAAGCCGGGCGACCTGAAGAAGACGGCGACGGCGAAACCCGAGACCTCGGCGAAACCGGCCAAACCAGCCAAATCGGCGGCGGGCTTTGTCTTGCCGAAGGACATTCAGGCCAACCTGTCGGTGCAGATTGATGCTTTGGTGCTGCGCGGCAAGCCGCTGGAGGGGGTGAGCCTAAGCGCCGATCTGGCCAATGGCGAATTGACCCTCAACCAGGCGACGGCGCAGCTGCCCGGTGACGCCGACGTGGGGCTGTTCGGGTTCCTCAGCGCCCGCGACGGCAAACCCCGGTTCGAAGGCCAGATCGAAACCCGCGCCAAGGATCTGGGTCCCGTGCTGGCCTGGGCCGTGCCGGGCGTGGCCGTACCCGCCGCCGTGCTCAAGGATTTCAGTTTCAAGACGCCGCTGGTCGTCGATGGCGACTATCTTCAACTGACGGGCATTGCCGCCACGGCTGGTGGCACGAAGATGACGGGGGCGGTGACTCTCGCCCTTCAGGCGCGGCCGTCGTTCGGCGCAAACCTGGAACTGGACAAGGTTGATCTGGATGTTCTGATGCCGCCTGCGCCGTCCGCGAAGGGCGGCAAGGACAAGGCCCCCGCCAATACGGCGGCAGGCGGGAGCACCCCTGTGGCGGCCGCCCCGCCGGCCGTCGATCTGTTCGCACCTCTGAAACCGCTCACGACCTTCGACGCCAACGTGAAGCTTGCCATCGGCACGGCAGTGGTGCGTGGCCTGATGGCGCGTAACATTGCGCTGGACGCGACCCTGACGCGCGGTGATCTGACATTGCGCGCCTTCAAGGTTGGCAGTTTCGCGGGCCTGAGTGCCGGGGTGACTGGCGGGCTTACCGGGCTTGACGGCATTCCCACGGCCAAGGACCTGAAAATCACCGCCAACACCAAGGACGCGGGTCCCTTGGCCAAGGCGCTGGCCTTGGACTTGCCGGTGTCGCCGGAAGCCCTGGGGGCGGTGTCCGTCAATGCGGCCGTATCGGGCAGCCTATTGTCGCCATCGGTGACCGCCAACCTGGGCGCCATGGGCGGGACTGTCGGACTGCGGGGGACCCTGCCGGTCCTGGCCCTCGCGGGGCAGGACCTGCGGCTGGGTCTGTCCGCGCGGCACAGCGATCTGGCCGGCCTGTTACGCCGCTTCGGTGTGGATTATCGGCCCCAAGGCAAGGTCGGCGGGTTCGATCTGACAGCCCAGGTCACGGGCAATGCAAAGTCCGTGCGTGTCGATAATATCGCGGGCAAGGTTGGGCCGGTGACGACGGCGGGCAGTCTGTCGCTTGCCCTTGAAGGCGCCAAGCCGAAGGCGCTGGTCAATCTGGCGCTCGGCCCCGTCGATATCACGCCGTTCCTGCCGGCCAAGCGGGCGGCGGGTCTGATGCACCGGGGGTGGGGAATCACCCGGGCACCTGCCGCTTGGACCGGACCGGGTGGCAATCCCCTGATGGCGGCAGTGGCGGCGGTCAGTTCCCGCTGGTCCAAGGCACCCATCGACCTTGCGGTCTTGAACACGATGGACGCCGCCGTCACGGCAACGTCGCCGAAGGTGACCTTCGAGGGCGCCGTCCTGGAAAACGCTGATCTTGGCGCCGCCGTCGAAGGCGGCGTGCTGACGGTCGAACGTCTGACCGGCCGTTTGTTCGGGGGTGCGCTGACAGCCAAGGCGACGGCCTCGTCCGCCGGGCAGTTGAGCGCCGCGGGCCAGATCGCCGGCGCGGACCTGACCAAGGCGGGCAAAGCCCTGGGCAGCGCCGCGGCGGGCAAGATCAACGCTGATTTCGATGTCACGGCCCGGGGCCGGTCGGAGGCGGAGGTCGTCTCTTCCCTCGGCGGCAAACTGAACTTTTCCGGCCGTGACCTGGACGCGGAAGCCCTCAGCGGATCGGCCGAAGCCGGGTTCGGCCTGGGTGGCGTGGTGCTGGCGCTCAACCAGTTGGGGGGTGCCCTCGGCGGCCCGAAGCAGGGCAAGGGCCTGGCCGATGTGGACGCCGCGTTCACGATTGCCAATGGCGTCGCGACCTCCAGCCAACTGAAGGCCGTGACCAACGTGGGCGTCGCCAGTGGTGCCGGCAGTGTCGATCTGGCGGCTTGGACGGTCGACCTCGCGGGCGCTATCCAGCCGGCCCCCAATCTGCTGTCGGCAGTGCTGTCCATCACCACGCGCAAGGGCGTGAACGTGCCGTTCTCGATCACCGGGCAACTGGATGCACCGCGCATCAAGGTCGACACAGCGTCCCTCGGGACCGGCGGCATTCCTGTGCCGGGGCTCGACAAGTTGTTGAAGAAGAAGGGCGTCGGCGACGTGCTTCAGGGCATCCTGGGCGGCGGCCAGCCGCAGCAGCCGGTCCAACCGAAAGCGGAGCAACCGGCGCCGCAGACCGAGGAAAAGAAGAAGGTGACGCCGCAGGATCTCCTGCGCGGCATCCTCGGGAAATTCTAAGCCCGCGTCTCTTTTGAGAACATTCTTTGCGGGACGGAAATGCTAGCCGTCTGCCCCCGTCGCTTGTTGCAGGATGAAAACACGAACGGCGCTCGACAGGTTGCCCGTGCGCCCGGCGTCGATTTCCGTGACCAGGGCATTGACTGACATCCGCCGCGCCGCGGCGATCTCTCTGAGCGCCTCCCAGAACACGTCCTCCAGGGTCAGGCTGGTGTGATGGCCGGCGATCAGAACCGAGCGTTTGGCCAGGCGGGCGGGGTCGTGACGGGGGTGTGGGGACAGGGGCTTGATCATCGGTGTAACGTGCTTTTCCCTTGCCAGTATGGGTTGCCTCGCGGCACTCTTTTTATGCTTAATATAAAAAACGTCCCGAGGAGACCGCCGCAATGTCGGATCTGACGATCTACGGTACCACGATCAGCCCCTTCACCCGAACGGTGCGCATGTGCCTGGAGGAGAAGGAGGAAACCTACCGTATTTATGAATACATGCCCGGCTCCGACGAGCAGAAACAGGAGCACCCTTTCGGCAAGGTGCCGGCGATCCGCGACGCTGATTTGCATCTGTACGAAACCCTCGCGATCTGTGTTTACATCGACGAGGAATATTCTTCCGATCCACAATTGCAGCCGCGCGACGCCGTTGAAAAAGCCGACATGTTCCAGCGCATCAGCCTGTATCTGGACGAAGGGTATCCGAACATTTACGGCGGATTACTGCACCCCAGATTGATCCAGCCCATGCGCGGTGAACGGGCGGATGAAAGTGCGGTCCAATCCTTCATGCCGAAGATCGAAAAATATTTATCCGTCGCCGATAAGGAACTGCGCGGACAACGCTGGATGGTCGGCGAGGACATGACCCTGGCCGACCTATTCCTGGCGCCCGCCATTTTCTATGTGAAAATGACGCCCGAGGGTCAGAAGCTGCTGTCCGGCCTGGAGAACCTGTCGGCCTGGTACACGAACATGACCACGGTCAAAAGCTTCCGCGATACCGCGCCTAAGCTACCCGGAAAATAAGCCGCCGCGCGGCGACCGGATTGTCATGATTGGGTCACTTGCGGGGAGCACGAAAACCATTTATGTTCCCTTTTTGTTCTTAATTAGGGAGAGTTCATCATGGTCAAACCGGTCCCCGACGGCTACACCGCCGTCACGCCCTATATCATCGTCGACGGCGCAGTCCAGGCCATCGAATTCTATAAGAAAGCCTTCGGCGCGGTCGAGGTGATGCGCTTGCCCCTGCCGGGCACGGACCGTCTCGGCCATGCGGAGATTTCCATCGGCGGCGCCCATATCATGATGTCGGACGCCAGCCCCCAATGGGGCACCAAGGACCCAAAGGCATTGGGCGGGGTCACGGGCTCGATCTCGCTGTACGTGGCCGATGTGGACGCCGCCTTCGCCCGCGCCGTCGACGCGGGGGCGACCCCCAAGATGCCGGTCGCGGACATGTTCTGGGGTGATCGCATGGGCAGCGTCGAAGACCCCTTCGGCCATCAGTGGAGCATCATGAGCCATACCCGCGACCTGACGGAGGCGGAAATTCAGAAAGGCTTCGAAGAAGCCATGGCCGCCGGCGGCATGTGCGCGGATAACGACTAGGGCGTCGGGATCACGACCTCGATGGTCACGCCTTCGGGGCCGGCGCAGAAAATCTGCTGCGCCGCGCCGCCCGGCAATTCGCGCGCCGTATGGTCGATGCCGCGCGCCGTCAGCCGCGCGATCAGGCCGTCGGCATCGGTGCCCTTGAAGGCCAGATGATCGATCACGCCGGTGCCGTCCTGGGCGCCGTTGCCTTGGCCGGCACCGTGGCCGACGACGTAATTGCGCTCCCGGTCGCCGGGAACCAGATGCACGATGGCACCCGATCCCTCCGTGCCGTAAAGCCAGTATCCGGGAAACGGGAAATTCGGCCGGTCGCCGACCGTCAGGCCGATGACATCAACGAAGAAGTCGCGCATGGTGTCCATGTCGCGGGCGCGGATGTTGAAATGGTCCAGTCCGGAAATGGTCATGGCCTGTCTCCTGTCACAGTTTGGCGCAGAATGCCTGAATGGCGTCGAGGGCGGCATCCCAGTTTTCGGCTTCCGTCCTGCCGGAGGCCTTGCGCGGTTTGAAGCCGTGATCGCCGTCGGCCAGCCACATCAGGCGGATCGCCTTGGACAGGGGATATTCCGGCACCTCGGCCTCCGTGCCGAAGGGGTCGCGCGTCCCCTGGCAGATCAGGGTCTTGGTCTTCAGCGTTTCAAGGTGTTCCGTGCGCAGCTTGTCCGGCTTGCCCGGGGGGTGGAAGGGATAACCCAGGCAGACCACGCCGCGCACGGGCGTGCCTTCGGATTCCAGGTCAGCCGCGACCATGGAGGCCATGCGCCCGCCCATGGATTTGCCGCCGATCACCAGATTGTCTCGGCCGATCTCGTCGATCACCGCGCGCCAGGTCGCCAGCAGCACCCGCGCCGGATTGGGCGGGCGCTTTTTGCCGTCGTCGCGGCGCTGCGCCATGTAGGGGAATTCGAACCGCGCACAGCGCAGCCCACGCGCCGCCAAGCCTTCGGCGAAGGCGTCCATATAGGGGCTGTCCATGGGGGCGCCGGCGCCATGGGCCAATGCCACGGTCAGGGGGGCCGACTTGGGGCCGCTGAAGACGATGTCGGTCATGCCGTGTCCAGTGTCTTACGCAGCAAGGCCGCCTCCGCCGCTTCCGCGTAGCCCAGGCGGGCGTAGAAGGCCCGGGCATCGGCCCGGGTCAGCGTGGTGTGGAGGGCGACGGAGGCAAGCCCCCGCGCCCGCGCCCAGGCTTCCGCCCGCTCCATGAGGGCGCGGCCGATGCCGGCGCCGCGCGCCCGAGCGTCGACCACCAGGGACTGGATGACCGCTTCCACGGGTTTTTCCAGGGCCGGGCGGGCGAACACATGTACTAGGCCCACGAGTAGACCGCCCCGTTCGGCGACCAGAAGCGCATGGTTGGCGTCGCCCGCCACGGCGCCGAAGCGCACCGCCAGATCGTCCGCCGTGATCTCATACCCCAATTGCGCCATCAGGCCGCGCGCGACGCCTAGGTCGGCGGCGTCCATGGCGCGGACGATGACGCCGCATTTCAAGGTTTTCCGCCGGACACCCGCAGATTGGCGCAGGAAATGTACGACGCTTCGTCGGACAGCAGGAACATGATCCCCTGGGCGATTTCCTCCGGCTTGCCGGCGCGGCCGAGCGGCGTGGCCGGGGCCCGTTTGGCCAGGCCGTCACGGGTCATGTCCGTTTCCGTCAGGCCGGGGGCCACCGTGTTGACGCGAATACCCTGGCGGACGACTTCCTGGGCCAAGCCCGTGGAAAAGCTGTTCACAGCCCCCTTGGACGCGGCGTAAAGCACGCCGCCGCCGGGCGCGCCGATGGTCGCCGCACCCGAGGAAATATTGACGATGGCGCCGCCCGCCCCGCCATTGTCCGTCGACATGCGCTTGACCGCCTGCTGAGCGCAGAGGAACAAGCCCAGCACGTTGACCTCCAGCACGCGGCGGATGTCGTCGGCGGTCAGGTCCTTGACCGGCCCGCGCGGCCCGTGAATGCCGGCGTTGCTGACCAGGCCCGTGACGGTGCCCAGTTCCTTGTCCACGGTCTCGAACATGCGGATCACATCGGCCTCGACGCCGGTGTCGGCGGCGACGGCGATGGCCTTGCCCCCGGCGTCGGTGATTTCCTTGACCACGGCGTCGGCGGCCGCCTTGTCGGACACGTAGTTGACGCAGACCGCGTGCCCGGCCTTGGCGGCCAGAAGCGCCGTCGCCCGGCCGATGCCGCGGCTGGCCCCGGTGATGATGGTGATCTTGTCGCTCACTCGTTTTCTCCCAGCATGTCCTTCGGGTTGACCAGCTTATCGAATTCGGCGCCGGTGAGGATGCCAAGGGCCTCGGCGGCCTCTCGCAGGGTCGATCCGTCTTTGTGCGCCTTCTTGGCGATCTCGGCCGCCTTGTCGTAGCCGATATGCGGGTTGAGCGCCGTCACCAGCATCAGCGAGTTGTTGAGATGGCGGGCGATGACCTCGCGGTTGGGCTCGATGCCCTTGAGGCAGCGTTCCGTGAAGCTTGCCATGGCGTCGGACAAAAGCCGGATGGATTCCAGATGCGTCGCGACGATCACCGGCTTGTAGACGTTCAATTGCAGATGCCCGTGGCTGGACGCGAAGGTCACCGTCACATGGTTGCCCATGACGCGGGCGGCGACCTGGGTCAGGGCTTCCGCCTGGGTCGGGTTGACCTTGCCCGGCATGATCGACGATCCTGGCTCGTTCGCCGGCAGGATCAGTTCGGCCAGGCCCGAGCGCGGGCCCGAGGCGAGCAGCCGGATGTCGTCGGCGATCTTGTGGTTGGTCACGGCGATGGTGTTGAGCTTGCCCGATAGGTTGACCAGCGCATCGTGGGCGGCCAGGGCATAGAACTTGTCCGGACAGGGCTTGAACGGCAGGCCGGTCAGCTCCGCCGCTTCCGTGCAGAAGGCCGCATCGAAGCCCTTGGGCGCGTTGATGCCCGAGCCCACGGCCGTGCCGCCCTGGGCCAGCTCGTAGATCTGCGCCAGGGATTTGTGCAGGCGTTCGATGTTCTGGCGGGTCTGATGGGCATAGGCCCCGAATTCGGAGCCGAGCCGCAACGGCGTCGCGTCCTGCAGATGGGTGCGGCCGATCTTGATGACATCGTGGAAGGCCTTGGATTTCTCCAGCAGCACCGCTTCCATGCCCTCAAGGGCGGGCAGCAGGCGGTTGTGGCATTCCAGGGCCAGGGCGATGTGCATGGCCGTCGGCATGCTGTCGTTGGACGACTGGGACATGTTGACGTGGTCGTTGGGATGGACCGGGTCCTTGGACCCCAACGTGCCGCCCAGGATGTCGATGGCCCGGTTGGCGATGACCTCGTTCAGGTTCATGTTGGTCTGGGTGCCGGACCCGGTCTGCCACACGGGCAGGGGGAACTGGGCGTCCCAGTCGCCGGCCGCGACCTCGCCCGCGGCCTGATCGATGGCATCGCCCAGGCGCTTGTCCAGCTTGCCCAGTTTCATGTTGGCCCGGGCGGCGGCCTGTTTCTGCCGCGCGAAGGCGTGGATCAGCGCCGTCGGCATGGTGCCCTCGCCGATGGGGAAATTTTCCAGGGCGCGCTGGGTCTGTGCCCCCCAGTATTTGTCGGCGGGCACCCGGACATCGCCGAGGGTGTCTTTTTCGATACGGTGAATGTTGCTTTCGTCCATGGCGATGAGCCTCCCTTGATGTGCGGGCGGCTCCTAGGCCGCCTTCGGACGCTTGAATTCGGCGAAGAAGTCGTTGCCCTTGTCGTCGACCACGATGAAGGCGGGGAAGTCCTTGATCTCGATCTTCCAGATCGCTTCCATGCCCAGTTCAGGATATTCGACCGTTTCAACCTTGGTGATGCAGTCCTGGGCCAGGCGTGCGGCCGGCCCACCGATGGAGCCCAGGTAGAAGCCGCCGTACTTGCGGCAGGCGTCGGTCACCTGCTGCGAGCGGTTGCCCTTGGCCAGCATGATCATGGAACCGCCGGCGGCTTGGAATTGCTCGACATAAGAATCCATGCGCCCGGCCGTGGTCGGCCCGAACGAGCCCGAGGCGTAGCCTTCCGGCGTCTTGGCCGGGCCGGCGTAATAGACGCCGTGGTCCTTGAAGTACTGGGGCAGGCCCTCGCCCGCATCCAGGCGTTCCTTCAGCTTGGCATGGGCGATGTCGCGCGCCACGATCAGGGAGCCCGACAGCATGACCCGGGTCTTCACCGGATGCTTGCTGAGTTCCTTCAACACCTCGGCCATGGGCCGGTTGAGGTCGATGGCCACGACCTCGCTTTTCAGGTCTTCATCCGTGACCTCGGGCAGGTACTTGGCGGGATTGGCTTCCAGTTCCTCCAGGAACACGCCGTCCTTGGTGATCTTGCCCTTGGCCTGGCGGTCGGCGGAGCACGACACGCCGATGCCGACGGGGCAACTCGCCCCATGGCGCGGCAGGCGGATGACGCGCACGTCGTGGCAGAAGTACTTGCCGCCGAACTGGGCGCCGATGCCCATGGTGCGGGTCAACTCGTGGATTTTTTCTTCCCATTCCAGATCGCGGAAGGCCTGGCCGAATTCGCTGCCTTGGGTCGGCAGTTCGTCCAAATACTTGGTCGAGGCCAGCTTGACGGTCTTCAAGGTGAGTTCCGCCGAGGTGCCGCCGATCACCACCGCCAGATGGTAGGGCGGGCAGGCGGCGGTGCCGAGGGTGCGGATCTTCTCGTCCATGAAGTTCATCAGGCCGGTGGG
>CAXAVJ010000040.1:0-29989 GCA_963972065.1 uncultured Rhodospirillaceae bacterium | reverse complement strand
CTGGTCCTGGTGCCGGCGGGGCTGTTGCTGGTCATGATGATGCAGGCCTCGGGGCGGCTTGCCGATGCGGTTCCGCCCCATTGGCCGATCATCGTCGGCTGCAGCACCTTCGCCGTGGCGGCCATGGCGCTGGCGACCATCGACGTCAACACGGGCTTCGTGACGGTGGCGCTGCTGGCCATGTGGACGCGCGGTTCCATGAGCCTGATTTCCCCCAACATGGGCAAGGCGGCGCTGTCGGCCGTGCCGGCGGACAAGATCGCGCAAGGGGCGGGAACCTTCAATTTCTTCCGCCAGATGGGCGGCGCCTTCGGTGTCAACCTGACGGCCGTGACGATCGAAATGCGGACCGCCTACCACGCCGATTTCCTGACCGCGACCCAGACCAACGCCAAGGGGCCGACGGCGGAGATGCTGGACAAGGTGCGCGACCTGTTGAACGCGGGCGGCGTGCCGGCCCCCGCCGACGGCGCCATGGCCTTGGATTTCCTGGGCCGCGTTCTTTACGCCCAGGCCAATACCTTCGCGTTCCACGATTCATTCCGCCAGGTCGCCCTGATCTTCGCGCTGACCCTGATCCCGGCCATTGTTTTGGGACGTTCGCGATCGAAGGAATAAGGCCGCTGGTTGTCCGTTCGGTTGGGCCCGCTACTTCGCGTCGGCCGCCGTGCGGATCGGCAGGAGCACCCGCACGGTAGTGCCGCGCCCGACACGGCTGTCGATCTGAAGTTCGCCGTCGTGGGCCTCGGTCAGGGCCTTGGCGATGGTCAGGCCAAGCCCCGTGCCCAGTTGAGCAATGTGCGGATCGGAATGCAGTTGCTGGAACGGCTCGATCACGCGTTCCAGCTTTTCGTCGGGAATGCCTTTGCCGGTATCGGAGACCTCAAGGATGTGGCGGTCGGCCTCCTCGTGGGCGCCCAAGGTCACCAGGCCGCCCGGCGGCGTGAACTTCACGGCGTTGAACAGCAGGTTGAGAACGACCTGCTTGATCGCCCGCTCGTCCGCGAAAAGCTTCGAGACCGTCTCCGGCACCTTGATATCGAAATAGATCTGATTGCAGTCGATGGCCCCGGTGACGACCCGCAGGCAATCGTCGAACAGGGCGGGGATATCGATGAGGGACCGGTTGAGGGTGTTGCGCCCGGCCTCGATCTTCGACAAGTCGAGGATATCGTCGACCAGAGACAGCAGATGGCGGCTGGAGTGCATGATGTCACCGGCATACTCGTGGTATTTCTCCGATCCCAGGGGGCCGAAATACTGCCGGTTGATCATTTCTGAAAACCCGATGATGGCATTCAACGGCGTGCGCAACTCGTGGCTCATGGAGGCGAGAAAGTTGGACTTCGCCTTGCTGGCCTGTTCGGCCTCCATCTTCGCGGAATACAGGTTTTCGAGCACCAGGTTGTACTGGCGCGCGATATCGCCGATGTCGGAATTGGGCTCGACCGGAATAGGCCGGGAGAAATCGCCGGTCAGGCGCTGCACCTCCATGGACCGCAGAATGTCGAGTTGTTCCGTGGACTGGTTGTGTTCGCTGACGTTCAGGCCGATGCGTTCGGCCTCGGGCGACACGCGCAACGGCACGAACTTGTTGATGAGCGACAGCAGGATGTAGCTGATGCCGAAGGCCCAGACGGCGGCTGTCAGCACGCCGGTGCCCTGGGCGACGAACTGCCCCCAGCGGTCGAGGCCGGTGCCGAGCGTTTCCAGGTCGCCCAGGAAGGCGACCGCCATGGTTCCCCATACGCCGGCGACGCCGTGCACGGGAAAGGCATAAACCACGTCGTCGAGCTTCCATCGGTCGAGCAGCAGCGAGGTCACAACGCAGAGCCCGCCGCCGACGGCGCCGATAAGCACCGCGCCCGCGGTCGATACGCAATGGGCCGCCGGGGTGATCGCGACCAAACCGGCGAGCGCACCGTTGAGCATGGTCGGCACGTCAAGCCGCTTCATGATGAGGGGGCCCAGCAACATCGCGCCCAGGCCGCCGAAGGCACCCGCAAGAACGGTGTTGAGAATGACATGCGGCACCTTGTCCGTGGCCGCCAGGGTGCTGCCGCCGTTGAACCCGATCCAGCCGACCCAGATGATGAACACGCCCAGCGCCGCCAGGGGCAGGGAATGGCTGCGAAAGGGCGCGCCCGATCCGTCGAACCGCCCGGTGCGGGGGCCGATGATCATCACCGCGGCCAGGCTGACCCAGCCGGCCACGGAATGGACCACCGTGCCGCCGGCGAAGTCGACGAAGCCAAGCGCCGCCAGCCATCCCGGGTCGCCGCCGAAAGCCCCGCCCCAGGCCCAATGGCCGAACACCGGATAGATCGGCAGGGCGACGACAAGGCTGATCAGCAAATACCCCGTGTAGCGTGCGCGTTCCGCGATGGCGCCGGACACGATGGTCGTCGCCGTGCCGCAGAACATGAGTTGGAAGACGAAGAAGGTCGCCGATTTGGGATCGGTCAGGGAGAACAGGAAATTCTCGGATCCGATCAGGCCGCCCAGGCTGGCGCCGAACATCAGGCCGAAGCTGACGAACCAGAACACCCCGGCAGAGATGCAGAAGTCGGCGAAGTTCTTGGCCGCCACGTTGATCGAATTTTTCGAGCGGACGGAGCCGCTTTCCAGGCAGCAGAAGCCGGCCTGCATCATAAAGACCAATGCCGACGCGGTGAGCACCCAGACGATGTCGACTTTGGCGGCGTCCATCAGGTTTTGTCCGTCGTCATGTGTCGGGCTCCAATCAGGTCACGGATGACCCGCCTGGGCCGATCGTCCGCCAAGGTGCCGTATCGGCGTGTCAGCAAGAATTCCTCCCCCACGGAGCAGTCCGTTGATGCTGCAGTGCAACATGCAAAGAATATTACGGTCCTCTTTGATTGCAGACAAGTACGAAGACGGTCAATTCACTAGACCAAACGGCATAGTCGCGGGCCATCGCGGCGGGTTTTCCTCATCCGGGGCGGCGCGCACGCCTGTGCGGTCAGCCTGGCGAGGTGAGCAGAAATAGGTATTAGTTTCGCATGGCAAAATTAAATTCCGAAAATTGACCAAGTCATTCCGCCATGACAAAGTGCCGTCCGTCCGGGCGTGAATATTCCCGTCCCGGACCGGAAATGGGAGGCGGCGCGCATCCGCGTCGACGCAGATAAATGACCGGCCGTGCCGACCGCAGCGCCCCGCCGCTGGACGATTATCCCGAAGCCACCGAAACTGAAGACCGGCAATTCGTCACCGCCCTGGCGCGGGGGCTCAGCGTGCTGCGCGCGTTCCAACCGGGCGACGGCGTGCTTGGCAACGGCGACATCGCCGAGCGCACGAGCTTGCCCAAGCCGACGGTGTCGCGCCTGACCCATACCCTGACGCGGCTGGGCTATCTGGTCCATGCGGAACGCCTGGGCAAATACCGGCTGGGGCCTGGGGTGCTGTCGTTGGGCTATTCGCTGCTCGCCAATATGGACATCCGCAAGATCGCGCGGCCCTACCTGCAGGAACTTGCCAATACCTCCGGCCTGTCGCTCGCCCTGGGCTCCCGCGACCGCCTGAACATGGTCTATCTGGAACACGCCCGCGACGCCGGTTCGGTGACGCTGCGCCTGGATATCGGCTCACACATCCCCATCGCCACCACGGCCATGGGCCGGGCCTTTCTGGCGGCCATTCCCGAGAATGAGCGCGCCTATCTGATGACGGCCATGGCGGAACGCGCGGGGCCGGCTTGGCCGACCATGGCGAAGGGCGTCGAACGCGCCGTCCAGCAGGTCGCGACGCAGGGGTTCTGTACGTCCTTCGGCGAATGGCAGCACGATGTCAACGCGGTTGGCGTGCCGCTCCGCTCGTTGGACGGGGCCACGGTCATGGCGCTCAACTGCGGCGGTCCGGCCTTTCTGCACAAGCCGGAGAAGCTGGAGGCGGAATGGGGACCGCGTCTGGTCAACGTGGCGCGCACCATCGAAGCGGAAATGCAGAACGGATTTGCCGCCCAGGGAACCTGGTAACGGCGGACCGCAGCGGGAGACGCAAACATTGGACCTGAACCTGACGCCAGAAGAATTGGCCTTTCAGAACGAGGTGCGCGAATTCCTGCGCGCCAACATCCCACCCGTAACCAAGCGCAAGGTTGATCTCGGCCTGAAGCTGGTGAAGGACGACTATGTCGTCTGGCAGCGTATCCTCCATGAACGGGGCTGGATCGCCCCCAGCTGGCCCAAGGAATACGGTGGCCCCGGCTGGTCGCCCGTGCAGCGCTTTCTGTACGAGGAGGAACTGGCGGCGGCGTCGAGCCCGCGGCTCATCACCTTCGGACTCAAGATGCTGGGCCCGGTGCTGATCGAATTCGGCACGGATGAACAAAAGGCGCATTACCTGCCGCGCATCCTGGCCAGCGAGGATTGGTGGTGCCAGGGCTTTTCCGAACCGGGCGCGGGATCGGACCTGGCGTCGCTGACGACCCGGGCGGTGCGCGACGGCGACCATTACATCGTCAACGGCCAGAAGACCTGGACCACCCTGGCGCAATACGCGGACTGGATCTTCTGCCTGGTGCGGACCTCGACCGAGGGCAAGAAGCAGCAGGGCATTTCCTTCCTGCTGATCGACATGAAGACGCCGGGCGTCACCGTGCGTCCGATCAAGACGTTAGACGGCGGGCAGGAAATCAACGACGTGTTCCTGGAAAACGTGAAGGTTCCGGCAGAGAACCTGGTGGGTAAGGAAAACGACGGCTGGACCATTGCCAAGTTCCTGTTGAGCCACGAACGGTTCGGCATTGCCGGGGTCGCGCGCTCCAAGAAACAGATGGAACGTGTCCGCGACATCGCGGCCAAGGAAATGAAGCGCGGCCGCCCGCTGATTGAGGACGCCCGTTTCCGCGAACGCATGGCCGAGGTCGAGATCGAACTGACGGCCCTGGAAATGACCGAACTGCGCCTGCTGTCCGAGGAAGCGGCCGGGCGCAAGCCGGGGCCGGAGGCCTCGATCCTCAAACTGAAGGGCACCCAGGTGCAGCAGGGCATTACCGAATTGCTGCTGGAAGCCGTCGGCAACCGCGCCCATGCCTTCGATCCGGGTATCCTGGACGACGAGTGGCCCGGGGCCGGCAACGACGTCCCGCCCGTGGCGGAACATGCGGCGACCGTGGCCAGTCATTACTTCAACTGGCGCAAGGCCTCGATCTACGGCGGCAGCAACGAAATCCAACGCAGCATCATCGCCAAGGCGATCCTCGGCCTTTGAACATGATGGTGCTCTCACTCCATTCTTCGTCATTCCCGCGCAAGCGGGAATCCAGGGCGATGTTACTGGACCCCCGCTTTCGCGGGGGTGACGACCGGGAATAAAATTCGCAGACCAAGGCCTGACCAGATGAACTTCACCTTCTCCGACGAACAAATTCTGATCCGCGACATGGCGGAACGCTTCTTTCGCGACGATTACGGTCTCGATGTCCGGTGCAAGCATCAGGCCCTGCCGGGCGGGTTCTGCCGGGAGACCTGGGCGCGCTTCGCCGATATGGGCTGGCTGGCGCTCGGCATTCCCGAAGATCTGGGCGGCATCGGCGGCGGCACGGTCGACATGGCGATCCTGATGGAAGCCATGGGCGGCGGCCTGGCGGTCGAACCGTTCCTGGCCACCGTGGTGCTGGGCGGCACGTTGATCCGCGACGGCGCGTCCCCGGATATTCAGGCAGACCTGCTGCCGCGCCTGGCGGCGGGGGAATTGCATCTGTCCTTCGCCTATTCGGAAGCGCAGTCGCGCTACGACCTCAACGACGTGCGGACCTGGGCCAAGGCGGATGGAAGCGGGTTTGTTCTGGACGGTGCGAAGACCGTCGCCCTCCATGCCGGGACGGCGGACAAGATCGCGGTGACGGCGCGGACGTCCGGTGCCGAGCGGGACGGCGGTGGGATCACGATATTCCTGGTCGATGCCGATGCCCCCGGCCTGACGGTCACGGATTATCCCACGGTCGACGGCCTGCGTGCCGGGGACATTGCGCTGGACGGCGTGCGGGTCGGCGCCGAGGCCGTGCTGGGCGCGGTGGACGGCGGCCTGGCCCTGGCCGAGGCGGCAATCGACCGGGCGGCGGCCCTGGTGTCGGCGGAGGCCGCCGGGCTGATGGCGGCCCTCACCCGTGATACGGTCGCCTTCCTGAAAGAACGCAAACAGTTCGGCCGGCCCTTGGGCGATTTTCAGGCCCTGCAGCACCGCGCCACGGAGATGTACATGGATACGGAACTGACCCGCTCGCTCGCCTATATGGCCGCCGTCCGCCAGGACGGCGATGATCGACCAGCTGCCCGCCGCGCGGCCTCCCAGGCCAAGGCCAAGACCGGGCAGGCGGGCCGCCTGATCGGCCAGGAGGCGGTGCAGATGCACGGCGGCATGGGGGTGACGGACGAAATGCCCGTGGGCCATTACTTCAAGCGCCTGACCATGATCGACCATAGCTTCGGCGACCGGGCCCATCACCTGGACCGCCTGGCGGACATGGCATGAGCACCGCCGGGGTCCGCGAACCTGCCGTTCTCGGCCTGTTGTGGCTGGTGGCGCTGGGGGGTTCCGCCATCGGCCCGGCGGACCGCCTGACCTGGTTCATGGAGGTCCTGCCGGTGATGATCGCCCTGATCCTGATGGCGGCGACCCAGCGTAGCTTTCCTCTGACGCCGCTGCTCTACCGCTTGGCCTTTCTGCACGGCCTGGTGCTGATCCTGGGCGGCCATTACACCTATGCCCATGTGCCGCCGGGGTTCTGGTTGCAGGATCTGTTTGATTTGGCGCGTAATCCTTACGATCGCATCGGGCATTTCTTCCAGGGCTTCGTGCCGGCGCTCCTGGCGCGGGAGGTTTTGATCCGCAAGGGCTTCCTGTCCCGCGGACGCATGTTGTTCTTCGTCGTGACCTGCATCTGTCTGGCCTTCAGCGCGTTTTACGAGTTGATCGAATGGTGGGCGGCGGTGCTCCTGGGGCAGGGGGCGGCGGAATTCCTGGGTACCCAGGGCGACGTGTGGGACAGCCAGTGGGATATGTTCATGGCCTTGATCGGCGCGATCCTGGCGCAGGTTCTGCTGTCCCGGCGCCACGATCACGAGATCGCGAACATCAGATAATGCGGATTTCCCGGCTTCCCGTTCCGTGAGATACTTGGGGCTTATCCACAGTCTGGGAGGCTGATGCCATGAACAAGCTGATCCTGTCCGCCGCGGCCGCATTCCTGCTTGCCGCGTCCCCTGCCTACGCCGGCCATTGCCCGAAGGACGTCAAGCACGTCAAGGAAGCGCTCGCCAAGTCTTCCGCCTCGATGGAAAACAAGGCCAAAGCCCAAGCCCTGATGGCCGAAGGTGACGCGATGCACAAAGCCGGCAAGCACGGCGAAAGCCTGAAGGCGCTGCACGAAGCCCTGCATCTGCTGGGCGAAAAGCACCGCTGATCTAAAGAATCGCCGACACCATGACGTCGAACCGGCCCTTCGGGGCCGGTTCCATTTTCACCCACCGTTATCCATCCCCCAAGACCAAGAGCCTGATCCATGACCATCACATCCATTGAAATCCTCCGCGTCGGCGTTCCCTTTGATACGGACGGTCCGCGCCAGGGCATGCGTCCCGGCCTGAACACCAATCCCTGGGTCGTCAACGAATCCCTGATGGTCCGTATCGAGACGGCGGATGGGCTCGAGGGCTGGGGCGAGGGCTTCGGCCATTTCTCCAACCCCGGCACGGAGGCGATGCTCAAGGACCTGATCGCCCCCTGGTTCATCGGCCGCGACGAGACGGATTTGGACGCCCTGATGGACGGCGCCCATAAGTCGTTTTTCGGCTTCGGCCGTCATGGGCCCTGCATGTACGCGCTGTCGGCCCTCGATACCGCGCTGTGGGACCTGCGGGCCAAGCGCGCGGGCAAGCCGCTGTACCAGATGCTGGGCGGCCCGGCGGGCGACGCGACGGTCACCCGTTATGCCTCGCTCATGCGGTATGGCGGGGATACGGACGCCGTCGCCCGCAACACGGACCGCGCCGCCGGACTGGGCTTTCCCATGGTCAAGCTGCACGAACGCGACATGCCGGCCTTCATGGCCGCGCGCGAAGCGGCACCCGAAGGGGTCGCCATCACCCTTGACGTCAACTGCCCCTGGACCGTCGAGGAAGCCTGCGGCGTGGCCCGTGAGTTAAAGGAACGGGAACATGTGAAGGGCGGCTTTCTGTGGTTGGAAGAACCGGTTTGGCCGCCCGAGGATTTCGACGGGCTGGCCCGCGTGCGCCGCGAAGGCACGGGGATTTCCGGCGGCGAGAACATCGCGTCCCTGACCGAATTCGCCCGCGCCATTCAATCGGGTGCGTTCGACATCATTCAGCCTTCGGTCGCCAAGATGGGCGGCGTGTCGACGATGAAGGACGTGTTCCCCCTGGGCCGCGCGGCGGGCCTGCGCGTCGTGCCGCACAGTTTCTACTGGGGCCCCGGTTACGTGGCGACGGCCCATATCATCGCCGCCCAGCCCGAACCGGCCCCGGACCAGCCATTATGGCTGGAAACGGCCTTCATCGAGTATGAAGAAAACCCCCACGACCTGATCGACCCGTTCGCACCGAACATGACCTTGTCCGCGGAACGTCCGGGCCTGGGCTTCAACGCCGATGGAAACCTGTTCGACCGCTACCTGATTTCCCGTAACGTGATTTCCTGATTTCTTTCGATCCAAAGGAGCCTTTGGCCATGAAAACCCTTCGCCTGCTTGCCGCCGCCCTGCTGCTGACCCTTGTCGCGGGACAGAGTGCGCGCGCCCTCGATGCCTATCCCAGCGATCTGAGCGGTCAGTTCATGGACTGGTGCACGGGCAAGGGCGGCAGCACGGAAACGGCCTGCACCTGCGCGCTGAAGCGCCTGGCGCAGACGGTGCCGCCGGCGGCCCTCACCACCTTCGTCGCCGACAAGACCGGCGGCGGCTCGGGCTTTTCCATGTCGACGGCGACCGTCGCCACGGCGGCCCTGGTGACCGATGCCCTGACCGCCTGCATCAAATAAGAAAAGACCCGCCGGGGTGCGGCGGGCCTTTCCTGAAACGCAGTCGAACGGAACCGAAGGGGATCAGTGAATCTCCTTCGCGCCTTTCATGGCGGCCTTCAACTTGTTGATGTCGAAGTCCGGTGCCTTGGCAGCGGTCAGGATGACCGCTTCGCGGCGGGTAATCCGGGCCACGACCTCGGGGATCTGCTTGACCGCTTCGTCAGGGATCATCACGGCGCCATGGTGGTCGGCGTGGATGATGTTGTTGGTGACCACGGTCATGCCGTGGATGGTCACCTGACAATCGATGTCGACGACATGGACCCAGGCGTGGGATGGGCCAACCTCGCCGCCGATCAGGTTGAAGCCGCGCGCACTGTCCTTCAGGTCGCGGAACGATCCGTTGGTCACGCCGCCGACGGCTCCTAAGCCCTTGTGCACGGTGGTCTGAACCTCGCCCCAGAAGGCGCCGATGCCGGGCCGGGGGTCGATGTCCTGGATCACCACCACGGTCGGCTTGGGGCCCTGGGCGATATACTCGTAATAGGCTTCGCGCTTGGCCGCCATTTCCGCCGGTGTTTCGTTGGGCGGCTCGGCGGCGCGGATGGTCGCCGTGCGGGCATAGCCGCAGATCGGCTTAAGGTCCGGGTCAAGCGGCACCAAAGGCTCGGTGGTATAGCCGTGGCCGCGCCGTTCCGGGACGATTTCCTCAAGCGCGTTGCAGATGGTGGGCGTGTCCCATTGGGTCAGGACCGCCAAGTCTTCGGGCGTGAAATCGGTCAATTGGATGTCCTCTCTTGTTGGTTTTCGTCGCGCCCTTATTCGGCCGCGCGGGTTTCCGCCGGTCCGGCGAAGGAGGCTTCGTCGAACGACCGTTCGTTGTCCCACACGTTCTTAGGAATGGGCAAGCCCGCGAAGTCGGCGTCGGTCAGGGGGCCGTTGGGCTCGATCCCCAATTTCTCGCGCAGCATCAGGATGATCTGGCGGGTGTGCTGGCCTGTGTGCCAACCCGTGCGTTCCAGAACTTCGTGGAGCGTCACTTCGCCGTAATAGACCTTGCCCGGTTGCTTGAAATCCGTGGTCTTACCGTCGCGATCCCACCAGGCGGCGAACCGCGTGCGGGTATTCGCGCCGTAATCCAGCAGATCCTGTTTGCTCTTCATGGTTCCGGGCAGGATGGATTTCAGGGCGTCGTAGGTATAGGGCGTATCGTTCTCGACCCGGTTGAGGAACACGTCGGCGATGTTGAAGACGTGATAGACCAACTGGCGGTAGGAACGCGGCCGGCCCGGCAGAAGTTCGTCCAGGCGGTCTTCCGGAATTTGCGCAAGGTAGCGCCCGGCGGCGTCCAGATTCTGCAGGACCTTGTCCTTCATGTCTTCGGGACTGAGCATCTTGTGGCCGTCGTAGTCGAACCCGGCGACCTTGGCGACATCGCGGAACACGGCACCATTGGCCCATTTGTCACCCTTGGCGACGATCGGCACCAGGCGCACGCCGAGTGCTTCCAGTTCCTTGAAGCCTTCCTCGTCCTCGATCACGTTGACGGAGACGAAGGGGATTCCGTGCTCGAGCAGAAATTCTTTTGTTTTCAGGCAACTGGAGCAGCCGGGCTGCCAGTAGACTTTGACCGGCAGGGCATCGCCCTCGGCCTGGGTTCCTGTCGTTTGGGACATGTGACTGTTTCCTCTCTGTTGGGCTGATGAAGTCAGCCCATTATTGTATACAAAAGGATAGGCTCGCTTTGTTGCCGTAGGCAAGACGCATTGTCCCCGGTCTTGTGGGGCATTGGAAAATTTCTACAGTGGCAGCATAGAAAAACGAAGGCTTGCCGCCGGGTCTGGGCGCGCTAATCTGCGCGCGATCATCCATAACCAGAATAAACGACCTCAGGAGACCTCCCTTGACCCCCTTAGCCGGCATCCGCATTCTCGACCTGACCAACGTCCTGGCCGGACCTTTCTGTTGCCACCAACTGGCCCATATGGGCGCCGACGTCATCAAGGTCGAGGTTCCGGGGTCTGGCGATCTGGCCCGGCAATTGGGCGCCGATCCGGATTTGAATCGAAAGGGCATGGGAACCTCGTTCCTGGCCCAGAACACCGGCAAGCGGTCGATCACGATCAATATGAAGTCGGACAAGGGAAAGGAAATTTTTCACCGCCTGGTCGCCACCTCCGACGTCCTGGTGGAAAACTTCCGGCCCGGCGTCATGGACCGCCTGGGCGTCGGGTACGAGGTGCTGAAAAAGGACCATCCGAACCTGATCTATTGCGCCATCTCGGGTTTCGGGCAGGACGGTCCCCTGAAGTCGGCCCCCGCCTATGATCAGATCATCCAGGGCATGGCGGGCGTGATGTCCGTGACCGGAACGCCGGAAACCGCGCCGCTGCGTGTCGGCTATCCCATGGCCGACACCATCGGCGGCATGACGGCGGCCTTCGCCGTGGCCTCGGCCCTGGGCAACAAGGACCCGAACAATCGCGGCTGCTTTATCGATGTCGCCATGCTGGAGGCGGTCCTCTCGACCATGGGCTGGGTGGTCTCCAATTTTCTGCAGCTGGGCATGGAGCAGCAGCCCATGGGCAATGACAATTTCACGGCCAGCCCGTCCGGCACCTTCCGCACCGGCGACGGGCCCATCAACATCGCCGCCAACAAGCAGGAACAGTTCGAGGCCGTCTGCGACGTGGTCGGCCGCCCGGACCTGAAGACCGATCCCCGGTTCGCTGAACGCCAGGCGCGTCTCGACAATCGGCAGGAACTGACGGCGTTGCTGGAGGACGCCATGGCCACGAACACCGCCAATCATTGGCGCGCGGCCCTGAATGCCGCCGGGGTGCCGGCGGGCGAGGTCTTGACCGTGCCGCAAATCCTGGCGCATCCGCAGATCGCCGACCGTGGCCTGATCGCCACCTTCGAAAACGTGCCAGGCGTCGGCCGCGACGTGCGGGTGGCGCGGGCGGGGGTCAAGATCGACCACGCCCCCGTGGCGACCAACACGCCGCCGCCGCTGCTTGGTCAGGACACGGACGCCCTGCTGGGTGAACTCGGGTTTTCGGCGGACGACATCGCGGCGCTCAAGGCGGACAAGGCGGTATGACCGGGGAACCGGCCCATCCGCTGGACCTGACGGCGCTTGCCGACCATATGGCGGCACACCTCGACGGGGTGACGCCGCCGCTGACCGCTCGCCAGTTCGCCGGGGGTATGTCGAACCCCACGTTCGAATTGACGGATGCATCGGGCCGACGTTTTGTCCTGCGCAAGAAGCCGCCGGGCGACCTGCTGCCCTCGGCCCATGCGGTCGACCGGGAATTCCGGATCATGTCGGCGCTTAAGGGCGGCGACGTGCCGGTCGCCGATCCTCTGGTGCTGTGTATGGATGACGCGGTCATCGGGCAGGCGTTCTATGTCATGGCCCATGTCGACGGGCGGGTGTTCCGGGAATTGGAACTGCCGGGCATGGCGGCGGCGGAACGGGCGGCGATCTATGACGCCATGAACGCCACCCTGGCCAGACTGCATCGCGTCGATTGGCGGGCGGCGGGGCTGACCGACTTCGGGCGCGAGGGCGGCTATGCGGCGCGCCAGGTCAAGCGCTGGACCGCGCAGTATCAGGCTTCGGCCACGGACGATCTCGACGCCATGAACCGGCTGATCGACTGGCTGCCGGAAAACCTGCCCGCGCATGCGGAGACGACCATCGCCCATGGCGATTTCCGCCTGGAGAATATGATCTTTCATCCGACGGAGCCGCGCGTGCTGGCCGTCGTCGACTGGGAACTGTCGACCCTCGGCGATCCGCTCGCCGATCTTGCCTACAACTGCCTGCCCTGGCATATGCCCGATGCCCGGCGCGGCGATCTGCGGGCAAACGATCCGGCGCAAACGGGCATTCCGGCGGAAGCGGACTATCTTACCGCCTATGCCCGGCGCACGGGCCGCACCGATACAGGCGACTGGACCTTCTATCTGGTGCTGTCCCTGTTTCGCCTGGGGGCTATCGCCCAGGGTGTCTACAAGCGGGGCCTCGACGGCAACGCGACCTCGTCGGCGGCGCTTGAACGGCGCGATGTCTGCCGCAATCTGTCGGAAATCGCCTGGGCTTTGATTGAGAAAGCGGGCCGGGGTTAGGTCACACTGCGCGCCGGCGGATTGACGACGCGGGCCTTGGGCAGATAAATGCGGGCTGTCGTACCCGTTCCGGGGGTGCTGTCCAGGGACACCCGGCCGCCGTGCAGTTCGACCAGCGATTTCACCAACGTCAGGCCGAGCCCCGATCCCCGGCGGGTGGCGACGTACTCATGAGCTCTGCGCTGCGCGAACGGCTCGAATATCCGGGCAAGATCGGGTTTGGCGATCCCGATGCCGGTATCCGCCACGGTAATCACGCATTCCCCGGCGTCGTCGAGGGTGACGGACAGGTCAATGCGGCCGCCAGGGCGGGTGAATTTCACGGCATTGGACAGCAGGTTGAGGGCCGATTGATAGATCGCCCGCCGGTCGGCGTGCACGAACAGGCCCGTTTCAAGGCCGTGGGCCTCAAGGATCAGGGGGGTCGAGGCCTCCCATCCCTTGACGACCTGGAGTGCACCATGGACGCATTTGCCGATGTCGAAATCGCTTTCCGTCAGTTCGTATTTGCCGAAGTCGATCTTCGACAGGTCGAGCACATCATTGACCAAGGACAGCAGATGATCGCCGCTGTCGTAGATGTCCTGTACGTATTCCCGATGTTTGGGGTTCTCCAGCGGGCCCAGATCGCCACGCAGCAGAACCTGGGTTAGCCCCTGGATCGAATTCAAGGGCGTGCGGAACTCGTGACTCATGTGGGCGAGGAACCGCCCCTTGGCCTGCTCCGCCTCGCGCGCGCGGTTGCGTTCGATGTTGAGAACGCGGTTCTGGCGGCGCAGTTGCAGGGCCGTCCAGAAGGCGACGCCGGCGGGAAGGCTGAGCGCCAGGATGGCCAGTCCCGCCGCGCGCCACCCGAACGTCAGGAAATCGGCACGCAGCGCCGCCGTTTCGGACGTGCGGTCCATGTAAACTTCGGCGACCGCGACCATGCGCTCGTTGCGCCATACAGGGACATAGGTTTCCGCGTAGATGTCCGGACGGTCGGGCTTGAGCCTGCCATCCTCTAACTCGGAATAAGGCGCGCCCGTTTCAACCACCGAGAGTGCCTTCCAATTGTCTTCGCCCACGGTGGGGTTGTTGGCGAGATCCGTGTGCAGGTCGTCGGAGATCAGCCGAATGCGGCCCTTGGTATCGAACAGCTTGAACCGAAAGATGTCGCCGAACCCTCGCACCCCGTTGAGAAACTGCTGTTCCTCTCCGCTGAGCGGGGCACCCTTGGCAATGTCCTCGATCCGGTTCATGCGGTTGCCGATGTAGCCGGCCCAGGCCACCGAGGTGCGTTCCGCTTGTTCAATCACAATCCGCTCAAGCGTCGCGTTGAAGGTTGTGACGCCGACAAAAACCAGCGCGGCGAAAACACTCAGCGCAAGCACGACGATCGGGACGAGCCGGTGTTTCAAAGAATCATATCCGCATAAATGGCAAGTTTCTGGAATCTAAGACATTATACCCGTTGGCGACCTGGGCGCATATATGACCAAAGGCTGATCGGGATGGCCAGAAAGGGGCGGATGGGGGTAACGATGAGCGGTCGGCTTGCCTTATTGGTCTGTGTTCTGGTTCTGGTCGCCCGCCCGCTCGGTGCGGATGCCGGGTCCCCTCTGTCCTCTTTGGCGGTGCTGTCCGAGGGCGGGCATTTCGCCATGGTGCGTCATGCCTTGGCTCCGGGTGGCGGGGATCCGAAAGGGTTCACGCTGGGCGACTGTTCGACACAGCGTAATCTGAACGATGCAGGACGCGCACAGGCGCGGCGTATCGGAGAAACGTTCCGCACCGGCGGGATCACCCAGGCGCGGGTGTTCACCAGTCAATGGTGTCGCTGCCGCGACACGGCGGTGGGGATGGCGCTCGGCCCGGTCTTGGAATTACCGGCGCTGAACTCCTATCACCGGGAACCCAATCAGAAGGACAGCCGGCTTGCGGGGCTACGCAAATGGCTTGCCGAACAGCCGTTGGACCAGCCGATGGTTCTGGTCACGCATTTCACGTTGATCTCGGGGCTTGTGGGCGTCGGGCCGCGGCCTGGTGACATCGTCATCGTGCGGCGAGACGGCGACGGCCGCTTCACGGTCGTCGCAACGGTGACGGTGGACTGATCGGAAATCTGGGGATGGCAAGGAAATCATCCTTGCCGAAAGGGTCAGCTGACGGTCGAACCGGACCGCTGGGGAAGGGGGGCGTCGTTGCGCCAAGCGCTCGATCCCTTGCAGCGCGGGCAGATCCGTTCTCCGGACCATGCGCTCATGAATCGGGTCTCGCACCGAAGACAGGTCCGCGTCTTGGGCCGGTCGGAGGAAACCTGGGCGCCGTCGGCGTCCGTTTCATAATCCTTGGTGTCGATGGCGTCGGTCACGGGTCTTCTCTTCGTTCAATATCTTCGTACAGATGCCGCATTCAACGGGCCGTGCGGCCTTAGAAGCGATGAAATTGAGGCAGGCTGCCGGCGGGTTTTTTCTTGCCTGCCTTGATAGGCTTTACAGCCGTCGCAGACTTGGCGGCCTTGGCGGGTTTCGCCGGCTTGGCGGTCGGCTTCTTCGCGCTCGACGGCTTCCTTGGCCAGGCGTTGCGCCTTCAGTTTGGCCACGTGCTGGGATTTCTCATCGCGCTCGCGCTCTTTTTCTTCGAGCACTTTTTTGTTCTTTTTCTGAGTGGCGAGAAACTCGTCCTCCGCCCGTGAACGGGCGGTCGTGCGTTGGCGGGTCGATGTCGTCACGGGAGCTCTCCTTTGCTGTAACGAAGGTGGAGGCGGCATGAAACGCACACAGCCCGCGAACGGTTGAGCCCGCCCCCGGCCCAAAAGCAGGGGGCGGGATCTCAGACGTTAGTTAGTCGGCGATCGACAGGTTCTCAGCAGAGGACTTGCCGTTCTGCCCGGCCTGAAGGTCATAGGTGACCTTCTGGCCTTCGCGCAGGGAATGAATGCCGGCGCGTTCGACGGCGGAGATATGCACGAAGGCATCCTTCGAGCCGTCGTCGGGCTGAATGAAGCCGAAACCCTTGTTCGGGTTAAACCATTTCACGGTACCAGTAGCCATTGTCGTTTTCCTCGTTCAATGGGTGAAGCAAAAGCGCCCCGCACCAGGCGCGGCGCGGCGGTGTAACGTTCACATTGTCAGGGGATAACGTAGCTACCCGGCGAACCGGTATCTAAGATCGACATAACAAATGTAACACGTATGAGCCATATGGGGGTGAAAACGCCGAAAAGTCAATGGTCTGGCTTCCCGTGTTATCGTCGCGATGTCGTCGATGGCCTTGAAAAAAATCAAAAATTTTCGAAAAGGACGATTTTTAACAACGGCCTACGGACGATTGCATGAGTATTTGCGAGACCGTGCCTGGATAAATAAAATTTTGCGATTGTTCGCATTGTTATTTTTCAATTCTGGGAATTTCACCCTGTCGGGCCAAGCATTGAACGGTCGGTCCATCAGAACCCATAGACGAGCGAAGCCTTGGTCAGGGTGTCCGTGGCCTCGGTTCCCGCCGGCGCGCCCGAGTTGTGTTCCAAGTGATAGGACAGGCGCCCGGACAGGCTGCCCATGATCTTCATGGTCAGGGCGGCAGTGTTTTCGGTGATCGTCCGCTCATCGCCCCATGTTACCGACGCCTTGTTGGTGAAGGTGGCGTTGTCTGAAACCTGCCAGCGGAACTCAAGCCCGCCCCGGGCGCCGGGTTCGACAAGCTGTTCTTCCGTCGCCTTGACTTCGCTGAGACGGAGGGCGGGGCCAGCGGTCACCTCAAGTTCGATATCGTCCGAGCGAATGGCCTTGTAGCCTAAGCCGGCGGCCTGGGTCAGTTCGTAGGTGAAACCGCTGAACCGGTCGTCGTCGTAATCAATGAGCCCGAAGACGAAGGCGCGGTCGGTGAAGAGATATTTCGCATTGCCGCCCAGGCGCAGGTGCTGCGTGTTGATGGTGCCGGCGTCCTTGGCGAAATCGTAGCTTGCCGTCGCTTCGGCTTCCCACGGTCCGCGCGTATAGCCGATCCTGGCCGCCGCGTTGACCTCTTCCGTTTCCGTGTTGCCCGTGGCGCGCCCGCCGCCCAGTTCGATCTCGCCCGACCATTTGCCCGCCGCGGCGGCCGGCGTCATGGGCTGGACGGCGCCGCCGGTTGTGCTGCTGGCTGTCATGGGGGCGCCGTTCGCGGCGGCGCTAATGCGGTCGCCAAAGGCCGGAAAGGCGGCGGTGGCGGCTGCTGCCAGGGTGTTCCGGTGCCGGGGGGCGGCCGCGACCGCGTAGGCCACCAGTTCGTCCAACCGGCGGGGCTCGGACGCGATCGCGGATACCAGCGCCAGCTTCAGGCCGGCAATATCGTCGCGGCGGGCGGCTTCCGCCATGTGGGCGAATGCAGGGGCAGCGTCGTTTCCGGTCGCGGCGCGAAGGGAAGGCGCGCCGAACAGGAAGACGGCGGACATCAATAAAAACAGTCCCGCCCCGGCAGGCAGGTTGGAGAGCTTGGGCATAACGATCCTAATTTTCTGTGTTCAGCGCCGGCATCGGGGCCGGTGCATCACCCCGCGGTTCGGCACGGGGGGAGGAACGAAACGGCCGGTTCCGCACGGAAACGGCCGGACGATCATGGGCGACCGTCCCTTAGGGCCTAACACGGCCCCATGCCCCGATGCAAACGCGCCCGGGAAAACCGGGGTCAGCCGCGCGGCGGCCAGTTCATCTGGCGGCGCAGTTCCGTGCGCGCGATCTGGCGGCGGTGGACCTCGTCGGGGCCGTCGGCGAACTTGAGGGCCCGCATGCGTGCCCAGTAGTAGGCCAGGGGTGTGTCCTGGCACATGCCGGCGCCGCCGAAGGCCTGAATCGCGCGGTCGACGACCGCCAGCGCCATGTTGGGGGCGGCAACCTTGATCATGGCGATTTCCTGACGCGCCGCCTTGTTGCCGACCTCGTCCATCATCCAGGCGGCCTTGAGCACCAAAAGACGGCACATCTCGATCTCGATGCGGCTTTTGGCAATACGTTCCTGGGTCACCCCGCGGTCGGCCAGGGCCTTGCCCCAGGTTTCCCGCTCGGTCGCGCGTTTGCACATCATTTCCAAGGCCCGCTCGGCGATGCCGATGATGCGCATGCAATGGTGGATGCGCCCGGGGCCGAGGCGTCCCTGAGCGATCTCGAACCCGCGTCCTTCGCCCAGCAGCATGTTGCCGGCGGGAACCCGGACATTATCGAACACGACTTCCCCATGGCCGTGGGGTGCGTCGTCGAAGCCCATGACGTCGAGCATGCGCAGGACCGTGACGCCCGGGGTGTTGACCGGCACCAGGATCATCGACTGCTGACGGTAGGTTTCGGCATTGGGATCGTTCTTCCCCATGACGATCATGACCTTGCAGTGGGGGGAGCCGATGCCCGAGGTCCACCACTTGCGCCCGTTGATGACGTAGTGGTCGCCGTCCAGGTGGATGCTGGTCTTGATGTTGGTCGCGTCCGACGACGCGACATCCGGTTCCGTCATGGCGAAGGCGGATCGGATATCCCCACTCAGCAAGGGTTTCAGCCATTGTTCCTTCTGCGCCGCATCGCCGTAGCGGACCAGGGTTTCCATGTTGCCCGTGTCGGGGGCGGAACAGTTGAAGACCTCGGGGGCCCAGGGCACGCGGCCCATGATCTCGCACAAGGGCGCGTATTCCAGATTGGTCAGGCCCGCACCCAGCTCGCTTTCCGGCAGGAACAGGTTCCACAGGCCGGCCGCCTTGGCCTTGGTCTTCAGGTCCTCGACGATGGGCAGGACCTTCCATCGGGTATCACCGTCTGAAAGCTGTTCTTGATAGAGCGCCTCGTTGGGATAAACCTCGGCTTCCATGAAGGCCGCGAGCTTGTCCGCCAGTTCGACGGTGCGGGGGGAGGGGGTGAAATCCATGGCCGTGTCCTTGGGTCTTTTCGATGGTCTGGTGGAAAGCGTGAGAAGTGTTAGCGCATCGCCCGGCGAATACAAGGCCCGCCCGGCACCCGTTCCGCACTGCGAACCGTGCTTTCATGGATGCTTGATCTCGGCTGGGACGTGCCGCCATAGTCCGGAAAACCGGGTGCAATGCCCGGATAAAGACCAATACGCATGAAGGAGGAACACCCTTGCAGGGATTGATAATGGACGTGCCGCTGCTGACATCGATGATCGTCAAGCATGCGGCCGCCTGGCACGGCGATGTCGAGATCGTGACCCATCGGGTCGAAGGCGACATGCACCGCTATACCTACGCCGACGCCTACAAGCGCATGTGCCGCCTTGCCAACGCCCTGGCGCGTCTGGGCATTCAGCAAGGCGACCGTGTCGGCACCATGGCCTGGACCACCTACCGGCATTTCGAGCTGTATTTCGGCATTGGCGGATCCGGTTCAGTAATCCACACGATCAATCCGCGCCTATTCCCCGATCAGATCGTCTACATCATCAATCATGCCAAGGATCGGGTGATGTTCATCGACACCACCTGGGTCGAGATGATGGAGGGCTTGCAGGATCAGTGCCCGACCATCGAAAAATTCATCGTCCTGTGTGACAGCGGCAAGATGCCGGAAACCACGTTGCGCAATGCGGTCTGCTACGAAGACCTGCTGGCCGCCGAGGACGACACCTTCGACTGGCCGGAGTTCGATGAGAAAACGGCGGTGGCGCTTTGCTATACCTCGGGCACCACGGGCAACCCCAAGGGCGTGCTCTATACCCACCGCGCCATGGTGCTGCATGCAATTGCCGGAACGTCCAGCGACCATCCGCTGTGCATCGATTCCCGCACCATCCTGTTACCGGCGGTCAGCATGTTCCATGTGCACGGCTGGATGGTGCCTTACGCCGCGCCCATTTCCGGCACCAAACTGGTGCTGCCCGGCCCGCATATGCATGGCGACAACATCTGCCGCCTGTTGGAAGAGGAAAAGGTCACCGTCACCGCCGGGGTGCCGACGATCTGGATCGGCGTGCTTGAGCATCTCAAGAAGACGGGCGCCAAGCTGCCCCACCTGAAGATCTGCAACATCGGCGGCTCGGCGCCGTCGCTGGCCATGATCAAGGCGTTCGAGGAAGACTACGGCGTCGCCGTCGTCCATGCCTGGGGCATGACGGAATTGAGCGCCGCCGGCACCACCGGGCGCCTGCGCCAGCGCCATCAGGACCTGCCCGCGGACGAACGTTACAAGGTCCAGCAAACCCAGGGCCGGCCGCTGTTCGGGTTCGAGGTCAAGATCGTCGATCTCGACGGCACCCGGCTGCCTCATGACGGCAAGGCCGTGGGCCAGATGTTCGTGCGCGGCCCCTGGGTCGCCGCCGCCTATTTCGAGGACGACGCCGCGACGGAAGCTTCCTTCGATGCCGAAGGTTGGTTCGGCACCGGCGACATGGCCTCGATCTCACCCGATGGGCTGGTCCGTGTGTCCGACCGTTCCAAGGACCTGATCAAATCGGGCGGCGAATGGATCAGTTCCATCGATCTGGAGAATTATGCCCTTACCCATCCCGACGTGGTGGAGGCGGCGGCGATTGCCGTCAAACACCCGAAGTGGGAGGAACGGCCCTTGCTGGTCATCGTCCCGCGCCAGGGGGCGGACGTCACGGTCGAGGGTATCCGCGCCGTGCTCGCCGAACATGTCGCCAAATGGTGGTTGCCCGACGACATCGTGTTCGTCGAGGAAATCCCCCATACGGCGACGGGCAAGATTTCCAAGAAGGATCTGCGTGAGCATTTCGCCGACTATCGCTGGCCCGAGACAGCCAGCGTCGCGGAATGAAACAGCACACCATTTTCACCTGATCGCGCCATGCTAAAGTTCCGGAAAGATTCAATCCGGGAGGAGACAATAAAATGAAACGCGCCGCCGACGCCTTGGTGGATACACTGGTGCTGCACGGTGTCGACCGTGTGTTCTGTGTGCCGGGAGAAAGCTACCTTGCGGTACTGGATGCCCTGCACGATAGCGACGACATCCAGGTCGTATCCTGCCGCCACGAAGGCGGTGCCGGGTTCATGGCCGTCGCCGATGCCAAGCTGACGGGTGCCCCCGGCATTGCCCTGGTCAGCCGCGGACCGGGTGCCTGTAACGCCGCCATCGCCGTGCATACGGCGGAACAGGATGCGGTGCCGCTGGTCCTGTTCATCGGTCAGGTGCCGCGCGCCGACCTGGGCCGCGGCGCCTTTCAAGAGGTCGATTACAAGATCACCTTCGGCGACATGGCCAAGCATGTGGACGAAGTGCATGAGCCCAAAAATCTGGCCAAGGTCGTGGCCCAGGCGTTCCAGATCGCCCAGGAAGGTACGCCGGGTCCTGTCGTCGTGGTCCTGCCCGAGGATATGTTGCTCGACCCGGCGGAAGATACCGGCGTCAGCCCGATTGCCCTGGAAAAGCCCAAGGCGACGGACGCCCAGGTCAAGGCCGTCGCGGCCGCCATCGGCCGCGCCAAGCGGCCGGTGCTGATCGCGGGCGGTATGCTGCGCGCCCCCTCGGCGCGGGCTGCGCTGTTGGCCTGTTCCGAGGCCTGGGATCTGCCGGTCGCCACCAGTTTCAAGAACCAGGACATTTTCCCCAACGAGCACGACCATTTCGCGGCCCATCTGGGGTACGGTGTGCCCGCGTCGATCCGCGAAACCCTGCAGGACGCGGACCTGATCGTCGCCATCGGCACGCGCCTGGGCGATGTCACAACCCAAGGCTACCTACTGCCCGAAGCCCCCCAGCCCAAGCAGCCGTTGATCCACGTCTATCCCGACGGCGAGCATTTGGACCATGTGTTCGAAACGGCGCAGTCCATTTGCGCCGATGCCGAGGATTTCATTGAACGGCTTGCGGCCGCGACACCACCGAAGGCGCCGGAGGGACGGAACGATTGGCTGAAGCGTCTACGTGACGCCAACCGTAAGATGGCGGAATGGAAGCCCTGGTCGGCGCCCGACGGCGTCAACTTCGGCCATGTTATCGCCGCCTTCCGCAATCAACTGACGGACGATGCGGTCATCACCATGGACGCGGGCAACTTCAATTCCTGGGTTCATCGCTATTTCCCGTTCAAGCCGACGCATATCCTGCTGGGCGCCGTGTCCGGGGCCATGGGCCTGGGCGTGCCGTCGGCGGTGGCGGCCGCCCTGCGCCATCCGGACCGCCAAGTCGTCACCGTTTGCGGCGACGGCGGCACGCTGATGACCGGCAACGAACTGGCGACCGCCGTGCAGTACGGGGCCAAGGTGCGCATCTTCGTGTCCAACAACAAAAGCTACGGCACCATCCGTCTGCACCAGGAAAAGTCCTTTCCCGGCCGCATCGAAGGCACCAATCTGGTCAACCCGGACTTCGCCAAATGGGCGGAAAGTTTCGGCGCCAAGGGGCTGCGCATTGACGCCGCCGAGGACGCGGACAAGGTGCTGGCCGAAGCCCTGGCCCATGACGGCCCCGTGGTCGTCGATGTCGCGGCGTCGCTTGAACACATCAGCGCCTATACCAACCTGACCAGCTTGAAACCGGGCAAGGCCCAATAGGCCAACCGGCAAAAACAAAGGAAACCATCATGCCCGCATCCGATCCCGCAACGCCCGTGACCTTGGACATCAAGGACCGCATCGCCGTCGTCACCATCGACAGCCCGCCCGTGAACGCCCTGGGCCATGCGGTGCGCGCCGGCGTCATGGCGGCCCTGGACCAGGCCGGGGCCGATGACGGCGTCGACGCCGTGGTGATCCGGGGCGGCGGTCGGTGCTTTTCCGGCGGCGCCGACATCCGCGAATTCGGCACGCCCCCGGCGGACCCGACCCTGCGCCAGCTCTGCGCCCGGGTTGAGGAATTTCCCAAGATCGTGGTCGCGGCCCTGCATGCGACGGCCTTCGGCGGCGGCTTGGAACTGCCGCTCAGTTGTCATTACCGCATCGCCGATGCCTCGGCTCAGGTCGCCCTGCCCGAAGTCAAACTGGGCATCGTTCCCGGTTCCGGCGGGACGCAGCGCCTGCCGCGCATCATCGGCGCCAAGCGGGCGCTGAAGGTCATCCTGTCCGGCGACCCGTTTTCCGCGGTCGAGGCGCGTGACCTTGGCGTGTTGGATGCCATCGTCGACGGTGACCTGACCGCCTCCGCCGTGGCCTATGCGGCCAGGCTGGTGGCCGAGGGTGCCCCCCTGCGCAAGGTCCGCGACCTCGCCGTCGCCGATGCGGACGCCGAGGTGTTTGCCGAGGCGCGCAAGACCTGGGAAAAACGCTCACGCGGGCTGCTGGCGCCGCTGGCCTGCATCGACTGCGTCGAGATCGCGGCGACAAAGCCCTTCGACGAGGGCATGGAGCGGGAGCGCGAGATTTTCGTGGCCTGCCGCGATTCCGAACAGTCCAAGGCCCAGCGCCATCTGTTCTTCGCCGAGCGCGAAGCCGCCAAGGTCAAGGACGTGCCGCGCGATACGGCCAAGCGGCCCATTAACACCGCCGCCGTCGTCGGCTGCGGCACCATGGGTGGCGGCATCGCCATGTGCCTGGCCAATGTGGGCATTCCGGTCATCGTGCTGGAAACGACGCAGGATGCGCTTGCGGCCGGCATGGCCAAGATCGAAAAGAACTACGCCGCGACCGTGTCCAAGGGCCGCCTGACCCAGGACGCCATGGACCGGCGCATGGGCCTGATCAGCGGAACAACCAACTACGCCGACCTGGGGCCGGCCGACATCGTGATCGAGGCCGTATTCGAGGACATGGACCTGAAGAAAACCATCTTCGGCGAACTGGACAAGGTGATGAAGCCGGGGGCGGTGCTGGCGACCAATACCTCGACCCTGGACATCGACGAGATCGCCGCCGCGACCAAACGGCCCCAAGACGTCATCGGCACCCATTTCTTCAGCCCGGCCAACGTCATGAAGCTGATGGAAAACGTGCGCGGTAAGGAAACGGCCAAGGACGTGATCGCCACGGTCATGGCGTTGGGTAAGAAGATCGAGAAAATCCCCGTTCTGGTCGGTAACTGCGACGGCTTCGTCGGCAACCGCATGTACCACCGCTATACCCGCCAGGCCTATTTCCTGATCGAGGAGGGCGCCTTGCCGCAGCAGATCGACAAGGTGTTCCTGGATTTCGGCTTCGCCATGGGCCCCCTGGCCGTGGGCGACCTGGCGGGGCTCGACGTCAGCTATCTGGTGCGCAAGCGCCAAAAGCAATTCATCAAGCCGGGCGAACGCTGGCCCGTGGCCGCCGACCGGGTGGTCGAGGCCGGGCGCAAGGGCCAGAAGACCAATGCCGGCTGGTATCGCTACGAAGAAGGGTCGCGCAAGCCGCTGCCGGACCCCGAGGTGCAGAAGATCATTGAAGCGACCTCGGCCGAGCTGGGGATCGCGCGCCGCGATATCACGGATCAGGAAATCCACGAGCGCTGCTTCTATGCCCTGATCAACGAGGGCGCCAAGATCCTCGACGAAGGCATGGCCCAGCGGGCGTCGGACATCGACACCATCTGGACCAACGGCTACGGCTTCCCCATCGCCAAGGGCGGGCCCATGTTCCATGCCGACCAGGTCGGCGCCAAGCATGTCTTCGAGCGTCTGGCCCATTGGGCCAAGGTCGCCTCGCCGGTGCTGGAACCCGCGCCGCTTTTGGAAAAGCTTGCCCGCACGGGCGGCACATTCGCCGATCTTTAGAGACCAAGAAGGAAGACTAAAATGCAACGCGCCGTCATCGTTTCCACCGCCCGCACCCCCATTGGGAAAGCATCGCGCGGGGCCTTCAACAACACCCATGGCGCGACCCTGGCCGGCCATGTCATTCAGCACGCGGTCGCGCGCGCCGGGATCGACCCGGCCGAGGTCGAGGACGTGGTGCTTGGCTGCGGCATGCCCGAGGGGGCGACCGGCAAGAACATCGCCCGTATGTCGGTGATCCGCGCCGGCCTGCCGGTGACCACCGGCGGCACGACCATCAACCGGCTGTGCGCGTCCGGCCTGCAGGCCATCGCCGTGGCCGCCAACCGGGTCGTCATGGACGGCCTGCCCGTGGCCGTGGCCGGGGGCTTGGAAAGCATCAGCCTGGTCCGCGATAGCGCCATGAAGAACGAGGTCAAGGAAGACTGGCTGCTTGAGCACAAGCCGGAGATGTGGATTCCCATGATCGACACGGCGGATCTAGTGGCCGAGCGTTACGGCGTCACCCGCGCGGCCCAGGACGAATATTCCCTGGAAAGTCAGATGCGCACAGCGGCGGCCCAGCAGGCGGGCAAGTTCGATGACGAAATCGTGCCGCTGACCACGAAGATGCTGGTCAAGAACCGGGAAACGGGCGAGGTCACGGAACAGGAAGTGACCCTGGACAAGGACGAGGGCAACCGCCCGACCACGACGCTGGAAGCCCTGGCCAAGCTGGATCCAGTCATGGGCCCCGGCAAGTTCGTCACGGCGGGCAATGCCTCGCAGTTGTCCGACGGGGCGTCGGCCTGCGTCATCATGACCGAGAAAGAGGCCGAACGCCGGGGCTTGCAGCCGCTCGGCATTTTCAAGGGGTTGGCCACGGCGGGTTGTGAGCCCGATGAAATGGGCATCGGCCCGGTGTTCGCCATCCCGCGCCTGCTGGAACGCCAGGGGTTGAAGATGGATGACATCGACCTGTGGGAACTGAACGAAGCCTTCGCCTCGCAGGTGCTGTACTGCCGCGACAAGCTGGGCATTCCGCAGGAAATCCTGAACGTCAACGGCGGCGGCATTTCCGTAGGCCATCCCTTCGGCATGACCGGCGCCCGTCTGACCGGCCACGCCCTGATCGAGGGCAAGCGCCGGGGGGCCAAGAACGTGGTCGTCACCATGTGCATCGGCGGCGGCATGGGCGCGGCGGGGTTGTTCGAGGTGTGCTGACCGCGTCCGGGCGCTAGGCGGCGACCGTTTTCTGCCACAAGGTGGTGACGACGGTGCCTTTGCCCGGCTGACTTTCCAACGAGAACTTCCCGCCGTTGAGGGCGATCAGGCGGTTGACGATATACAGGCCCAGCCCGGCGCCTTTGGTGCCGTTGCGGCCTGCGGTGGCCTGATAAGGTGTCAGGGCCTGGGGGAACGGCTGACCGATGGCGCCAAGCAGGTCGGCGGGAATGCCGGGGCCGTCGTCGGCCACCAGGATGCGGACATATTCGCCGGACACGTCCGGATCGACCCGGATTTCGACCTTCACGTCTTCACCGCCATGGATGATGGAATTGTTCGCCAGATTGAGAACGATCTGGCGGAAGGATTGCCGGTCCGCGGCGACCAACGCGGGTTTTCCCTGGGCGGTGACGGACAGGCGTGGCTTGCCGGACAATAAGGTCGCGCGCAGTGGGCGCAGGACGGTTTCAACTTCTTCCACGGCGTCGAAGGTTTCCATGCGCATTGCGCGGTTGCCCGATTCGACCATCGACACATCGAGAATTTCGTTGACCAGAGACAGCAGGTGGGCGCCGCTGGTGCGGATGTCGTTCAGGTACTCGGTCAGGCGGTCCGGATCGTCGCGCATGTCCTTGAGTTGGAGCAGCACGTCGGCCATGCCGATGACGGCGTTGAGCGGCGTGCGCAGTTCGTGGCTCATGTGGGAAATGAATTCGGATTTCGCCTGATTGGCGTTTTCGGCGTCTTCCTTCGCTTGGGCCAGGGCCAGGGCGGCGACCATGCGTTCGGTGATGTCGCGGAGTGCCGCGACGATGACCGTGCGGCCGTTTTCCTCCACCTCCGACAAGGCGGCCTCAAGAAACACCACGGAGCCGTCGTCCCGGCGGCCCATGACTTCGAAGCCGTCGCCGCCCTCGGCGCGGGCGGTAGGATCGAGAAGATAACGCATCAGTTTGCGTTTGCGCGGCCGGTCGTCCGCCTCGGAAATCAGGGATGTCAGGGGCAGGCCGATAATGGCGTTGGTGGGCAGGCCGAAAATGCGCTCCGCCGCCCGGTTGGATGTCTCGATTATTCCCCGGTCGTCCAAGGTGATCACCGCGTCGGCCACGTTGTCCATGATCAGTTGCAGGCGCTGGTCGGTCTGGTGGGCGCGTTGGGTCGCCTCGTTTCGGTGGAGGATTTCCGATGCCAGCCGACGGTCGAACACGACGGCGGCAATCCCGGTGATCAGGATCAATGAGGCGACGATGGCCGTGGCTCCGGCCAGGACATCGGCCCCTAGGGGCTGGATTGGGTTCGATCCGTCCGTACGCGCGAAACAGATGGTCGAACTCATGGCCGTATAGTGCATGCCCGCGACGGCCATTCCGATAAACAGCGCCGACAGGCTTTCGCCCACAAGGGTGCGGACGGTATTGCGGCGGGACATCCGGAAGGCGACCCAAAGGGCGCTTATGGCCAACGCCACGGCGACAAGCAGGGACAAGGCGAACAGCAGGGGGTCATAGCGGATGAAGGCGTCGAAATCGACAGCCGCCATCCCGGTGTAGTGCATAAGCCCGATGCCGCCGCCCAGGACGATGCCGCCGAGGAATAGGCGGAATCTGGTGACCCGGGCATGAGCGACGATCTGCAGGTTCCACGCACTCGCAAGCACGGCCGGCACGGCCGACCCCAGGGTGACGAGCGGATCGTAGGTCATCCGGATCGGCAATTGGTAGGCGAGCATGCCGACGAAATGCATGGCCCAGATGCCCAGCCCCATGATCAACGCCCCGCCGGCCATCCAGATATGGCGTTGGGCGGAATGCTCGTGTTCGGCGATGCGGTGGAGCAGATGAATGAAGGCGAACCCGGCCAAAGTCGCGATGAAGAACGACAGCGTGACCAGCACAGGGTCGTATGACGCCGGCAGGGCTACCGCCGGGTCGACGTGAAGCGCAAAGAAGCCTGCCAAGTTTTGGAGAGAGAACTGCATTCCCGATTGTCCGGTAAGCGTTTTTTATTGAGCGTCTATCGATCGTCGGTTCGTGGCGCCGGTTCGTTCCTGCGGACATTAAGGATACCGCAAAATTACCGCCCTAAATGTGACGAAGGCCACTGCACCGCGAATTTCTCAAGCAAAAGCAACCCAGGCTGAAAATGACATAAATGCGACTGATCGCATATATGTCTTCTGGCTAGCGGACCAATCCAAAGGTATGGGATGAAAGGGTATATGGTCAGGGTTGGGGCGCGTTTGGGTGTGGAAATGATTGCCAGACCCGACGATTTTCCGCTTTATACGGCCCATGACGACGCAAATCGCAATGATCCATGCCACCCGTGAGGCAATCGCGCCGGTTGAGACCGCGTTTAAGGACCTTTGGCCCGACGCCGAGCATTGGACTCTGCTGGACGAAAGCCTGACCATGGATCTGGCGGCTACCGGTGGCAAGTTGACCCCGGCGCTGACCGAACGGTTTCTCAACTTGGCGGCTTATGCCAAGGCCCGGCGCCCCGACGGCATTCTGTTTACCTGTTCCGCGTTCGGCGCGATTATCGACCAGGTCGCGGCACGGTACGATGTGCCGGTGATGAAACCGAACGAGGCCATACTCGATGCCGCCTTGGCCCAAGGCGGGCGCATCGGCCTGTTGGCGACCCACCCTCAGACTTTGCCGGACATGGCGGCCGACATGGAGAACCTCGCGGCGGCCCGGAACGTCGATCTGACCGTGGTGCCGCTGTTGGTCGAGGGCGCCTGGGCCGATCTGGGGGCGGGGCGGCGGGATGCCCATGACCGGGCCGTGGTCGCGGCCGCACCTCGGCTGAACGATTGCGGCTGCATCGTGCTGGCGCAGTTTTCCATGGCGCCGTTGGCGGCCGGAATCGGCGCCGACACGGGGCTGCCCGTGCTGACCAGTCCCCACGCGGCCGTGGCCGAGATGAAACGCCGCGTGCTAGGCGTCTGACGCGGCTGGTTCCGCAGTCTTGTTATTTCGTGACCAGTGCGGCGACTACGCCGATACCGATCACGATCATCACCCCAAAAATGACCAAATCACGCATCGATTTGGGTTTTGCCTGGCCTTTGGTGTCGGTATGACCTTCGGGGTTTGTGGGATTTGTATCCATGGCGTGCTCCCTCCGTTTGTTGTCACGTCCAGTCCATGAATGAACGGTCGTGGGCCGCAAAAGTTCCCGCCCATGGCGATGATTTTCCCTCCACCGACGCCGGTGCATACAATGACGCAACATCAAGTGATTAATGATTTCCCGTCGGCTCATATGCGGGAAACATGTTATGATTCCCGCCATGACCGAGAGGCGGATCATGCAGGCGATCGAGGATCAGATTCCCCACCTGTACCGATATGCACGGTTCCTCGAAGCCACTCCCGACCGGGCGGACGACCTGTTGCAGGATTGCCTGGAACGGGGCGTGTCGCGCCTTGACCGCTTTCAGGCCGGCACGGACATGCGGGCCTGGCTGTTCGCCATTATGCATAACCTGTTCATCGACCATGCGCGTCGGCGGCAGCGGCGGGGACCTCATGTCCCCGTCGAGGACTGGCTTGCGGAAATTCACCAGCCGCCCGACCAGATCGACCGGCTGCGCCTCAAGGACCTGGACCGCGCCTTGGCGGCTCTGAAGCCCCGGGATCGATGGATTCTTCATCTCGTGGTGATCGAGGGTAAACGCTACCGCGATGTCGCCCGCGAACTGAATATCGCCATCGGAACGGTGAAAAGCGGCCTGTCGCGGGCCCGTCGCGTGCTGGCCCACGCGGCTTGAAACCGCCCGGTTTCGGCCGGGAAATCGCCATATTGGTTTCGCTGAATGGAAAAGCATCCCGTTTTATGGAATGCATCCTTGCGGTTTGCTCACAGCCTTCAGACGTCAATGGCGCGTACAGCCCGCAATGCGGTTTGCGCGGTTTATCCCATGCATTGCATCGAAAGAGGAAGAAGATCACATGACCTATCGAACTCATATTCGAACCCCCAATACCCGTACCCCCATCGCCATTCTGGCCGCGGCGGCAGGCGCCGC
>CAXAVJ010000039.1:0-30670 GCA_963972065.1 uncultured Rhodospirillaceae bacterium | reverse complement strand
CCCGGTCAAGCTCCAGGCGCTCCAGCGCCTCGCGGTTGATGGCGGTATAGCCGTTGGTCGGGTCCATCATCTGCCAGTAGCCGGACGCCGCCTTGACCAGGAAGGTCAGTACGCTGTTGCCGAACAGGCGCACGCGGGGCATCTGGCGCAGCGCCTTGAGGTCGCGGAATCGGTTGCCTTTGGTGTAGTCGGCGCGGCCTGCCAGGATCGGCTTCAACAGGGCCTTCAGATAGGCCGGGTCCATCTGGTCGTCAGCGTCCATCTTGACCACGACGTCGAAACCGTCGGCCAGGGCCTGACGATAGCCGGTCTTCACCGCCGCCCCCACGCCGCCGTTCTGCTGCCGGCGCAGGACCATGACCCGCGGGTCGCCGGCCGCCTTGGCCGCGTCGCCGGAATGTTCCGGGCAAGCGTCGTCGATCACGTAGATGCGCCCAATCCAATTGGGCACGCCCCGGACCACCGTGGCGACCTGGCCAGCCGCCCGATAGGCGGGAATGACGACGGCGATTTTACGGTCTTCCGGCACCTGAAATCCGATCTCTTGCCCCTGGTCACGTCCACGGCCCGTTCCACGGGCCTTTCGGACAGGCGCATGGTTGCGCTAAAACCATTAAAACTTCGTCCATCTAAGAATGCCACCCAGATCACTAGCCCAGGAACATCCATGACCGCTTTCACGCCCACGCACCCGGAAATCCGGGACTCCGTTGCCGCCCTCTGCCGCGATTTTCCCGGCGAATACTGGCGCGAGAAGGACCGCGACGACGCCTATCCCACCGAATTCGTCACGGCCCTGACCGAGGCCGGCTTCCTTGCCTGCCTGATTCCCGAGGAATACGGCGGTTCCGGCCTGGGCCTGTCCGAAGCCGCCGCGATCATGGAGGAAATCCATAAATCCGGCTGCAACGGCGGCGCCTGCCACGCGCAGATGTACATCATGGGCGCGCTTTTGCGCCACGGCGATGAAGGCAAGAAGGCGCGCTATCTGCCGGAGATCGCCTCGGGCAAGCTGCGTCTCCAGGCGTTCGGTGTTACGGAGCCGACTTCGGGCACGGACACCACGCGTATCCGCACCACGGCGCGCAAGGACGGCAACGAATGGGTCATCAACGGCCAAAAGGTCTGGACGTCGCGCGCCGAGCATTCCGACCTGATGCTGCTGCTGGCCCGCACCACGTCCCGGGAAGACGCCGCCAAGCCGCACCAGGGCATGTCCATCTTCCTGGTCGATATGCAGAAGGCCAAGGGCAACGGCCTCGAGATCAAGAAGCTGGAGGCCATGGTCAACCACGCGGCCACGGAAATCTTCTTCGACGACCTGCGCATCCCCGCTGACGCCTTGATCGGCGAAGAGGGCCGCGGGTTTTACTACATCCTCGACGGCATGAACGCGGAACGCATCCTGATCGCCTCGGAATGCGTGGGCGACGCCCGCTGGTTCATCAAGAAGGCCCGCGATTACGCCGTCGACCGCCGGGTGTTCGACCGCCCCATCGGCCAAAACCAGGGCATCCAGTTCCCCATCGCCCGCGCCTATGCGGAAACCGAGGCCGCCGCCCTGATGGTGCAGAAGGCGGCGGAAACCTTCGACGCCGGCGAGGACGTGGGCGCCATGGCTAATATGAGCAAGCTGCTCGCCTCGGAAGCCACCTGGCATGCCGCCGAGGCCTGTTTGCAGACCCACGGCGGTTTCGGTTTCGCCCGGGAATACGACGTGGAGCGCAAGTTCCGCGAAACCCGCCTCTATCAGGTCGCGCCGATCTCGACCAACCTGATCCTCTCCTACATCGCCGAGCATGTCCTCGATATGCCGCGCTCCTTCTAAGCAGAAAGACCACACTTATGGACGATATCGACCCCAATGCGCCTTTGGACATGGATCATCTGCGGTCCTGGATCGGCAAGACCCAGGAACTGACGGACACCATCGGCGCCTTCCCGGCGCGCGCCCTTGCCGCCACCATCGACCGCGCCGACACAGCACCCCAGGACGGCGACGCCCTGCCGCCGTCGGCCCATTGGCTTTATTTCCTGGAAACACCGCAGCATTCGGAACTGGCGTTCGACGGCCACGCCAAGAAAGGCGGGTTCCTGCCGCCGGTGCCGCTGCCGCGCCGCATGTGGGCAGGCGGGCGCATCTGGTTCAAGGGCGCGCTTCGCATCGGCGACAAGGCGACGCGCCTGTCGACCGTGAAAGACGTGACCTTCAAGGAAGGCAAATCCGGGCGGCTGGTCTTCGTGTTGGTTGAACATCGCATCCAGGCCGGCGGCCAGGACGTGATCGTCGAGGAACACGACATCGTCTACCGGGACGAAGCCGCCCCCGACGCGCCGCCACCACCACCCAAGTCCGCACCCGAAGGAGCCGTTTGGGAGCGCCGCGTGCTGCCGGATGAAGCCATGCTGTTCCGCTATTCGGCGCTGATCTTCAACGCCCACCGCATTCACTTCGACCGTGAATTCACGCAGAACGACGAGGGCTATCCCAACCTGATCGTGCATGGCCCTTTGATTGCGAGTCTGCTGATGGATCTGGGCTCACGCGAAATGGCCAAGCAGGGCAAGCGCATGACCCGCTTTGCCTACCGGGCCGTGCGGCCCAGTTTTACCGACGGTCGCGCCATGACCTTCCAGGGCAGGCCGACGGGCGATAACGCCGCCGACCTTTGGGCGCTCGACCAGGATAACTGGCTTGCCATGCAGGCCGACGCCGATTTCGAGGATGCCTAACATGACGAACAAGAAAAGCCCCGCCGCGTTGAACGGCGTCCGCGTCATCGACATCGCAACCTTTATCGCCGGGCCCTATGCGGGCTCGATCCTGGGCGAGTTCGGCGCCGAGGTCATCAAGGTCGAACAGCCCCACAAGGACGGGCAAGGCGGCGGTGATCCCTGGCGGCGCTACGGCACCAAGACGGCGCGTGAGGATTCGACCCTGGCCTGGCTGACCGAGGCCCGCAACAAGCAGTCCATCACCCTCAATCTGCGCGAGGCCGAGGGCCAGGACCTTCTCAAGAAGCTGGTCGCCGACGCCGACGTGCTGATTGAGAACTTCCGCCCCGGCACCCTGGAACGCTGGGGCCTGGGGCCGGACGTGCTGTGGGCGATCAATCCCGGATTGGTCATCCTGCGGGTCACCGGCTACGGGCAGACCGGTCCTTACAAGGACCGGCCCGGCTTCGCCCGCATCGGCCATGCCGTGGGCGGGCTGACCTACCTGTCCGGCAAGCCCGGGGAGATTCCGGTCACGCCGGGCTCGACCTCGCTCGGCGATTACATGACCGGCATGTACGGCGCCATCGGCATCATGATGGCCCTGCGCCACCGCGACGCGACGGGCGAAGGCCAGGTCATCGACGCGGCGCTTTATGAAAGCGTGTTCCGCGTGCTCGACGAACTGGCCCCGGCCTATGCCGCCCAGGGCACGGTGCGCGAGCCAGAGGGCACGGGCACCCTGAACGCCTGCCCGCACGGGCATTTCCCCTGCGGCGACGGCAAGTTCCTGTCCATCGCCTGCACCACGTCCAAGATGTTCGAACGCCTGACCCAGGGCATGGGCCGCCCGGACTTGTGGGACCTGTACGGCGATCAGGCGGAACGCCTGAAGCACCGCGACACGGTGATCGAGGAAGTCACCAACTGGTGCCTGTCCATGACCCGCGAACAGGTCATGGAAAAATGCATCGGCGCGGAGGTTCCGGCCGGTCCCATCAATTCCATCGCCGACATTTTCGATGACCCGCACTTCCGCGCCCGCGATCAGCTGGTCACCATCGACGATCCGGACGTCGGCGAGGTGACGATCCCTGGCGTGGTGCCCAAGCTCACGAAAACGCCGGGCACCATCCGTTCGCTCGGCCAGGGGCTGGGGCAATCCAACGCGGAGATTTACGGCAAGCTGCTGGGTCTGTCCGAGACGGAGCTTGCCGATCTGAAGGTGCGCGGGATTATCTAGCCGTCCCGCAATCCCCGTTGCCGCCGGGACCGATTTCGGCGACAGTTTCCCGGCTGCATTCTGCGGTGCCTTGGGGGAGGATACGACCATGTTCACGCTGTATTACGCGCCGGATACCTGTGCCCTGGCGACCCTGATCGCCTTCAAGGACGCGGGGCTGCAGGCGGGGGACGATTATGCGCTGCGCCGGGTCGATTTTAAGCGCCTGGAGCAGCGCGCGCCGGAATACCTGGCCGTCAATCCCAAGGGGCGGGTGCCGGCCCTGGTCACGCCACGGGGGATTTTGACGGAAACCCCGGCCATGCTCGCCTTCCTGGCGCAAAGCTTTCCCCGGGCCAATCTGGCGCCGCTCGAAGATCCTTTCGCCTTCGCCGACTTGCAGGCTTTCAACAGTTTCCTTTGCTCAAGCCTGCATGTCGCCCACGCTCACCGTATGCGCGGCCACCGCTGGGTCGATGAAAACGACCGGGCGGCGATCAAGGCCATGCAGGACAAGGTTCCGGAATCGGTCAGCGCCTGTTACGACCTGATCGAGTCGGGCATGCTCAAGGGACCTTGGGTGATGGGCGAGGATTATACCATTGCCGATCCCTACCTGTTCACCATCGCGCAATGGCTGGAACAGGACGGCGTCGATCCCGCTCGCATTCCCAAGGTCATGGACCACCGCGCCCGCATGGCGGCGCGGGCCAACGTGAAAGCGGCCCTCGCGGAAGAAAACGCCTGACCCCACGGGGCGGCTGCACGATGATTGAGCGCAATATCCGGGAAGACGGCGCCGGTCGATGCGGGCATCACTGACCCCAGGTTCATCCATCCGCGAGGAAAACATGACACAAGGCCAGCCGCCCCGTTCCATGGACGGCTCTGAATGGGGGCAGTTGGTCTTTCTGTCCGTGTTGTGGGGTGGGGCGTTCTTTTTCGTCGGCGCCGCCGTGCGCGAGGTGCCGCCGTTGACGATCGTATTCGCCCGGGTGTTCCTGGCGGCGCTGCTGTTGCTGCCGTTGTTTCTTCGTTATGGCCATCACCTGCCGCGGGGATGGGCGGCATGGCGGCCGTTCTTCGTCATGGGGTTGTTGAACAATGTGCTGCCGTTCAGCCTGCTGTTCTTCGGCCAGACGCAGGTGACGGTGGGCCTCGCCTCGATCATCAACGCCATGACGCCGCTGTTCACGGTTCTCGTGATGGCGGGCTTCGGCATGGAACGGCTGACGGCGCTCCGCGTTACCGGGGTCGTCCTGGGTATCCTCGGCGTGGCGGTTCTGCGGGGCGGCGGGGCCGCCGATGCGGGTCAGACCCTCGGCATCGGCCTGTGCCTGGCGGCCACGGTCAGCTATGCCTTCGCGGGCCTGTGGGGGCGCCGCCATCTGGGCGGGGTGCCGCCGCTGAAATCGGCGACCTGCCAGTTGATCTGCTCCAGCCTTGTCATGGCGCTGGTCGCCGGGCTGTGGGATCAACCATGGGAATTGCCCTTACCGTCACCGGCGACGCTCGGCGCGATCATCGGCCTTGCCGCGTTCGGCACGGCGCTTGCCTATATCGTGTTCTTCCGCCTGTTGGTCAGCGCCGGGGCCAGCAACGTCATGCTGGTCACCCTGCTGATTCCGGTGACGGCTGTGGCGCTGGGGGTCCTGTTCCTGGGCGAGACGGTGCATCCCCGGGAACTGGCGGGGGCGGCGGTGATCGGCCTGGGCCTTGTGTTTATCGACGGTCGTCTGCCGCGGCGTCTGGGGCTTGCCGGTCGGCCAGGGCCGTGACCTTGGTCTCGATCCGGTCGACCTGGATCGCCAGCTTGCGGATGATCTCGTCCTGTTCGGCCTGATGCTGTTCCGCGTCCACGGCCGCCGCGTCGTGCATGGAATTGACGATGATCGCGATGAACAGGTTCAGCACGGCAAAGGTGACGATCAGGATGAAGGGCACGAAGAACGCCCAGGCGAAGGGGTGGACCTCCATCACCGGACGGACGATGCCCATGGACCAGGATTCCAGGGTCATGATCTGGAACAGGGAATAGGCCGATTCCCCGATGGTGCCGAACCAGGCGGGGAAATCGCCGCCGAACAGCTTGGTCGCCATGACGGCGGCGATATAGAACACTAGGCACAGCAGGGCGAGGACCGAGCTCATGCCCGGCACGGCCTCCAGCAAGGCCTGGATCACCACCCGCATCTTGGGCACGGCGGAAACCAGGCGCAGGGCCCGCAGCACGCGAAGGGCGCGCAGCACGGTCATGCCCTCCGTCACCGGCATCAGCGAAATGCCGACGATCACGAAATCGAACACATTCCAGGCATTGCGGAAAAAGCTGAGGCGATAGACCACCAGCTTGATCGCGATTTCGGTGACGAACACGGCGACCGCCACGTGGTCGAGCAGGCGCAGGGCGTCGCCGGCGGCGGCCATCGCCGTGGGCGAGGTTTCCAGGCCAAGGACGATGGCGTTGAAGATGATGACGGCGATGATCGCGCGCCGGGTCGCCTCGGCCTCAATGAAGGCCTGCAGGCGACCGATCACACCCGCCGGGCGCTGGTCCAGGGTGTCGGTCGATGCGTCGGACATGTGTGGGTGTCACCTTGGACTGTCGTTGGTGGGGGCCGGGCGTCTTCCCGGCGGTCGGTGCGGCAAAGATAAGGGCGGCGCGGATGCCCATCAAGCGGTCATGACGGAATTCGGCGGCGGCATGCCAACCGACGGCTTCACCTTGCGGGCCGCCCGTGTCATTGTATACAAAACGTCCACCAGAAAACCGCCAATAAAGGGAGGCTTCCAAATGGAACCCAAAATCATCCGCGCCGGCGATCGGCAAACCAAGATCGCCCCGGCCCATAACTTCGTCGGCCAGGTCCTGCATGAAAGCGTGTTCGCCGAGGAAGCGCCGTCGCGGCTGCGTGTGTCGCGCGTCACCTTCACGCCGGGCGGGCGGACCAACTGGCACACCCATGCGGTGGGGCAGATTTTGTACGTGCTGTCGGGGTCGGGCCGTTATCAGCTGGAAGGCCAGCCGGTCGAGGAAATCAACGCCGGCGATACGGTCGTCATTCCGCCCAATGCCCGCCACTGGCATGGCGCCGCACCCGACAGCATGATGTGCCATCTGGCCCTGTCGGAAGCGGACGATCAGGGCAATGGCGCGACCTGGCTGGAGCCTGTCGACGACAAGGACTTCATGCAGGAGCCGGCATAACCACGCAGGCCGCATGCAAAGAGTTGCGTTCCGAACGGGCCCCTTGTGGGCCCGTTCGTGTTAGCGCTCGACCGTGATCTGCGGCGTATCGCCGACCAGCTTGCCGGTCCGCCGCCAGCGGTCAAGTTGGTCGCGGCGCTTCTCGGCGAAGGTGAAGTCGCGGGTCGCGCGGTCCAGGTCGCGCATCTTTTCCTCGCGCCGCACTTCCATCTCGGCGATTCGTTGGGCGACCACGGCTTCCAGGTGCACGCCGCGGCGTTTCTGATAACGCCAGTCGTCGAGATCGGAGCGCCGCCGGTCGGTGTCGCCCAATGCCCGCATGTCCAGACGTTCGTTGCGGCGCTTTTCCTTGAGCAGGCCGTTCAGGCGCGCCGTGCGGCCGGTATCGACGGCGACCAGGGTGGTCTCGTGGGATTCCTCCCCGTCCACTCCGGCGTCCTTCTTGGCCTGTCGGGTCTCATCGTCGCCCCGGTTCAGGCGGTTCCAATAGCTCAGCACCTTGATCCGGTAGGGGCGGAAATTCTCCGGCGTCTGGGAATGGTACTGGCCCGCGGCGGTCAGCCAGTTGCGGGTGTCGTCATATTTGGCCTTCAGGAACTTGGCCGCATAGGCCGCGTTGGCGGCGGGATCGAAGGCGTGGTCCAGGGTTTCGAACGCGTTCCAGTGGTAGTGCATGTTGATCTGCATGCAGCCGACGTCGATGTTGCGCACGCCCTGGCTCAGCAAAATCTCGACCTCGGCGCGGGCTTCGGCCTCGGTCGCGAAATAGCGGCCCTTGCCCTGGGACGTCACGGTCCAGGGCCAGGCAAAATTTTCCCCGCTTTCCTTATCAAAGCGGCCCGACTCCGTCAGTGCGATGGCGGCCAGCAGGTTGGCCGGAATGCCCTCGCGCCGTTCCACGGCGCGCGCCGCATCCAGACAAATTTCGTCTGTATTTTCAGATACTTGTCCGCGCGCGGCCATGGCATCCGGGGCCCATCCAAGACCCCAGGCCAAAAGCCAGCAAAGGAACAAGCGCGTTTTCCACGCCATGATTATTCTCCCGTTCTAGGCTAAGGCGTCGCAAGGGCCGTGCCAGGAGCGGGCAAAAAATTATCCTGTAAAAACAGGATGTTGTTGGGTTGAGGTGCGCCTGACCGGGCGGCGGCATTTGCCGGGGCGAAAAAATGCCGGGGGCGGTATTTTTTTGTTTGCACCTGCGAACAAAGCCACGTATATATTGCATCGCAGCATGCGGGAGACGGATCCTCCCAGACGGTCTTCCGCACCTGCCTTTACTTGGATGTTTCCTCCCAACGACTCGGGCCGTGTCTCTGACACGGCCCTTTTTTTGTCCGCGCGGTCGCCGATTAATGAAAAAATGACAATAAAGCCGGGGGGTTAGTCTTCGGGCAGGGTCTCTCCGCCGTCGCCGAGGGCCAACTGCATGGTCACCGAGTCCAACCAGCGCCCGAACTTGAATCCGATGTTGCGGATGATCCCGGCTTCGCGGAAACCCATTTTGCGGTGCAAACTAATCGAGCCCGCATTTCCGGAATCGCCGATCACCGCGATCATCTGCCGGTAGCCTTCGGCGGTGCAGCGACGGATCAGTTCCGCCAGCAGTTTCTGCCCGACGCCGCGGCGATGGGCGTCCTGGGCGACATAGACCGAATCCTCCACCGTATAACGATAGGCCCGGCGCGGCCGGTAGGCCCCGGCATAGGCGTATCCCAGCACCCGCCCGGCGTCCTCGGCCAGGATATAGGGGTATCCGGCGTCGACCACGGCGGCGCGCCGGCGGATCATCTCGGCGACGTCGGGCGGATCATATTCGAAGCTGCCGCCGCCGGTCGCCACATGATGGGCGTAGATGTCGCGGATCGCGGCCATGTCGGCCTCGGTGGCGTCGCGGACTTGGATGGTGTCGGATGTGCTCATCGCGGTGTTGTTCCTGGGGCGGGCTTATTCAGCCGCTTCCGGCAGGACCAGCCGCCGCGCCCCGGCGCAAAGCTGGGCCATGAAATCGTCGAGCCGGGCCGCGATCCCGGCCATTTCCGGCTTGGGCGCGATGGCGGCCTCGTCCAGGTAAAGGGCGCGGTTGAGTTCGATCTGCAGGACGTGAACGCCCGCCCGGGGCCGGCCGTAGTGGCGGGTGGTATAGCCGCCGGCATAGGGCCGGTTGCGGGTCACGGAAAAGCCCAGTTCCCTAAGCAACCGTTCCGCCAGGGCCGTCATCGCCGGTGCGGCGGCGGTGCCGTGGCAATCGCCCAAAATGATGTCGCCCAGGGGATGGTCGTTGCGGGTGCCGGTCACGTTGGACGGCATGGAATGGCAATCGACCAGAAGACAGCCGCCGAAGGCCTGGCGGGTGTCGTCGATCAAGCCCATGAGCGCCCTGTGATAGGGCCGGTGGGTGTCCTCGATGCGCCGGCGGGCCTCGGCGAAGGTCAGGGGATGGCCGTAGATTTCCTCGCCGTTGGCGACCACGCGGGCGATGGTGCCAAGCCCCGCCGCGATGCGCGGCGAGCGGGTCACCACATAGTCTGGCAAGGCGCCTGAGAACATGCGGGGGTCGAGCTCGTAAGCCTCGCGGTTGGCGTCCACATAGGCGCGCGGGAAATTGGCGCGGATCAGGGGCGCGCCGAAATCCGGGGCGCGGCGGAACAATTGGTCGACGAAGGCGTCTTCCGAACGGCGCAGCGCCGTCGCGTCCAAACAGGATTGTTCGACGAAGTCGGGGGTGTAATTGCGGCCCGAATGGGGGGAGGCGAACACCACGGGGGCGGTCTGCGCGTTGGGGCGGAAAATGTCGATGGGCCGGGCCGGGGCTTGGGGCCCGGCCGTAGCGGCGGACGACGGCGTATCGCCTGTGCCGTCTTCGCGTTGGCCTGCGTCCCGGCCTTTGTCCATGTAATCGTGCCCCGTCGGCTGCTTCGACACACCCCATAATTTGTTAGCCTCCCGGCGCGGGGGGCGCAATGGTTTCTTGCGGTTGACAGCCTTGGGGCAGGTGGCGCCCGGGGATCGTCACAAAGCCCGACCGCGGGCCTTGCCAAGCGGGGTCGAAGGCATTAAAACCCCCTTCTCTTGGCCGCCCCGATACGGGGCGGGGCCGGGACGGGCGCGTAGCTCAGCGGGAGAGCACCTCGGTGACATCGAGGGGGTCGTAGGTTCAATCCCTACCGCGCCCACCATCCGCCTTCGCTTCGCTGCGGCGCGATTTGCTCGAAAATCGCGGCGAAGCGTTAGGGAAGCGGATGCCGCGCCGAAGCCCGATAGGGCGCAGGCGGGCGCTCTCCGAAAGGCGTTTCTTGTATATTCGCCAAATCCCAACGCCTCCATCGGGGCGTTTTTTTGTGCCTGGCCGGTGGCGGCCTATTCCCCCAGCGCTGCCAGCAGCCGGTTGGCGGCGCCTAGGCGTTCGCCGAGAAGCTGGATCAGGGCGTCCTGCAGCTTGAGCGCCAGGTCCGGGCGGTCGCGTTTCAGGCGCTTGAACGCCGCCGCGTCGAGCCGCCAGGCGCGCACGCCGGTGTCGGCGAGGATGGAGGCCGTGCGTGTCTGCCCGCCGGTCAGGCCCAGTTCGCCCACCACCGTGCCCGCCAGATAGGTCTTGAGCCGCCGCCGCCCGCCGCCCGGCCGCGCGACGTAAACGGAAATGCGGCCCTCGCGCACGAAGTAGAGCCCGTCGGAGGCCGCGCCCTCGGCGATCAGCGTGGTTCCGGCGCCGACCACGACGGGGGCGAGATAGGCGATCAGTTCGTCCTGCTGGTCGCGGCCGGGAATGGCGGCGGTCACGGCCGGCGGCAGTTCGTGGGTGCCGAGCGGCGGTTGTTCGGTAACGCCAAGGCGGGCGAGCAGGGCGTTCTCCGCCGTCTCCAGGCCCTGATCCAGGGTCTCGGCGCGGGTGAACAGGGCCCCCGTGCTGTCCGCGGACATGCCGAGCGGCGGCACCACGCCGCCCTTTTCCAGAAGCCGGGCGGCGGCTCCCGACAGTCCCGTGGCGATCACGGTCAGGTTCTCCAGCCTGGCCGTCTGGGCCAGGTTGGTCAGCGAGCGCACGGTCGCCCAGTCGGCCCCGCCGACGCCCCGGAAATCCAGGATCAGCCAGCCCAGCGCCGGGCCTTCGCCCAGGGCCGCCCGGGCCTTGGCCTCGGACAGGGCGGTGCGCGTACGGTGCACGATGGTATGGGCCGTGCCGAAGAAGATGGAGCCCTGCAGTTCGAGCGTCAGGATCGCGCCGCCGTGTTCGGCCAGGGCGTCCCGCGCCTCTGGCCCCCGTTCCAGCGGCGAGCGCCGGTCGCGGGCGGTGAAGGCGTGCTTGACCACGTTGAGCCGGGCATAGCCGATCTGGAACAGAACGATGCCGGCGGCCAGGCCGAAGAACACGCCCTTCACATAACCGATGAAGGCGACGTGCAGGACGATCAGCAGGATGACCAGCCAGTCGAGCCGGGGCAGCAGGCGATAGCCCGCGATCAGCCACTGCCAGATCATGGACGCACCCACGAACAGGATCAGGCCGCCCAGCACGGGCCGGGGGAAATAGCTCAGCAGCGCCGCCCCGAACAGGATGATCAGGGCCCAGATCACCACCACCAGACGCGAGGTCAGGGCGCGCCGGGCATCCATGGTGCGGGCCAGCATGGAGCCGCCCACGGAATGAAAGGCGGGCGCACCGCCCAGGGGGCCGGCGATCAGGTTGCCGATGCCGCAGGCCGTCAGTTCGCGGTTCAGGTCGACCTCGCGCCCCGTCGCCAGTTCCAGGCCCGAGGCATGCATGAGCAGCCCGATGGTGGAAATCAGCACGACGGACAGGATGCTCGCGATCTCCGACCACAGCAGGTGCGTGTCGAGGGCCATGAAGCCGTCGATGTTGAGGCGCGGCACCAGCCCGCCCGTGGGGAACGGGCCGAGCAGCCAGCGGTGTTCCGACAGCAGGGCCGGCGGATGGTCCAGGATATAGGCGCCGAGATAGAACAGCGCCGTCGCGACCAGAAGCGCCAGCGGCATGGTCAGGTAATGGGGAAAGCGCCGCGTGACGTAGGCCAGCACGCCTGCGAAAGCGATCGACACGCACCAGCGGAACAGGGTTTCCGGTTCGAAATAGCTGCCGATCATGGCGTATTCGAAGGGCAGGGCGGCGGACACGGAAAACCCCCCTTCGGTGATCAGAAGGCCCAGGCCCGCGAGCACGCCGCCGATCACCGGAAAGGGGAAATAGCGGATCAACCCGCCGACGCGGAAGGTGCCCAGCAGCAGGAACACCAGTCCGGTCAGCATGGTCGCCACGGCGAAGCAGGCCATGATGACGGCAACCTTGGCCTCGATCGCCATGGCGTCGGGCAGGATGCCGTAGACCGCCCCCGCCATCAGCCCCAGGATCATGGCCGGGGCTTCCTGGCTCTGCATGAAGGTGCCCTTCAGCGTCGACAGGAACGAGGCGGCGATGGTCGTCACGCAGGCCGTGAACAGCATGGCGCCCAGCATGTGGCTGATCTGGGAATCCAGCGGATAGGGAAAGGCCAGGGAGGCGCCTGCCATCATGGTCATCAGGCAGTTGAGGGCGACGATGGGGGCGGCGGTCAGGCTGGTGATCAGCCGCCGCGCCAGGCTTTCCTCCGGCTCGACCCCAACCCCGGCCCCGGCATTACTCACGGATGCGCCCAATTCGGCCACGGCCCGATTCCCCCTGTTATTCCCCCGGCCGACCCGCCCCAGCGGGGACCGCCGGGAAGTGTGGCGCAAACGGAGGGAGGGGTGAACTGCTAAGTTGCGCGAGCGGGCCCGGCGGTCGGGCCAAAAGCCCTGTCCCTTCGCGCCCCGATTGGGTAGAAGACGGCTATGATCATCCTCTCCCTCCACACCGGTTATCACGACGGAACGGCGGCGCTGCTCGACGGCTATAATCTGGTTGCCGCGGTGCAGCTGGAGCGCCTGACCCGCAAGAAGGGCGACGGCGGCGGGATTCCCGAGGCGGCCATGGACGAAGTCCTGGCCATTGCCGGGCTGACGCGCGCGGATGTGGACGTGGTGGTGCTGTCCCGCGCCTCCTTCCCGGCGCGCTATTTCAAGTCGAACGCCCTGAAAACGGCGGAATATGCGTTCCACAAGATCATCGGCCACGAAAAGCTGAAGGACATGTGCACGCAGATGCAGCAGCGCGGCGAGGGCGAGCCGGCCAAGCTGTTCCGCGAGGAAATGTTCCGCGCCGATTTCGGCTTCAAGGAAGGCGTCAAGATCGCCTATTCCAACCACCACATGTCCCACGCGCTGTCGGCCCTGTTCTACACGGACTGGGACGACGGGCTGCTCTATACCGCCGACGGCTGCGGCGACAACGTGCATTATTCCCACCGCGTGCTGAAGGACGGCAGGCTCGACTGCCTGTTCGGCGGCGAGAACATGACCCTGCAGCCCCGCCGGGTCGATAGCCTGGGCCTCGCCTACGGCTTCACGACCCAGGCACTGGGGTATCGGATGAACCGTCACGAAGGCAAGCTGACGGGTCTGGCCGCGTTCGGCGAGCCGGCGCAGGCGGCGGCTCTGGGCCGTCATTTCAACGTCGATGCGGCGGGCGTCATCTGGTCCGATTTCGATTCCGACGCCGCCATGCGCGACGAGATCCACAAACTCGCCAAGGACGCCGAGCCCGCCGACATGGCGGCCTCGGTGCAGAAGGTGTTGGAGGATACGGTGCTGGCCTCCGTCCGCGCGATCCTCAAGCGCCATCCCGTGCGCCGCATCGGCCTGGCGGGCGGCGTGTTCGCCAATGTGCGGCTCAACCGGCTGCTGTGCGAGGAAACGGATACCGACGAAGTCTTCGTGTTCCCCGGCATGGGCGACGAGGGCATCACCGTGGGCGGCGCCCTGCAATACCTGTTGGAACGGGACGGCCTCGACGCCTGGTTGAAGCAGCGGCGGCGCCTGTCCTCGGTCTATCTGGGCCGCGATTACACCGCCGATGCCGATCAGGTGCTGGCCGCCAACGGCGCGCTCAAGCGGATCGACGGCAATCCGGCGGATCGGGCGGCGGAATTGATCGCGTCGGGCAAGGCCGGGGCGATCTACGACGGGCGCATGGAATTCGGACCCAGGGCCCTGGGCGCGCGCTCGATCCTCGCCAATCCGGCGGACGCGGAGATCAATGCGTCGCTCAACGCCAGGCTTCAGAGAACGGAATTCATGCCCTTCGCCCCCTATGTGGCGGAAGAGGACGCAGACAGCGTGTTCGATATCACCAAGGCCAACCGCTATGCCGCCAGCTTCATGACGATCACCACCGCCGTGAAGCCCGAATGGCACAAGCGCATCCCCGCCGTGGTCCATGTCGACGGCACGGCGCGGCCACAGGTCGTCCGCCGCGCGGAAAACCCGCTTTATGCCGATATCCTGTCGTCGTTCAAGGCGAAGACGGGCCTGCCGGTGCTGATCAACACCTCGTTCAACGCCCATGAAGAGCCGATCATCAACACGCCGGCCGAATGCCGCCGGGCGCTGGTCGATGATCGGGTCGATTTCGTGGTGACCGGGCAGGCGGTCTACACCCGCACGGGCTCTTGAATTATTGCAGACGCCCCTGCGTCTGACGCTTGACGATGATTGTATACAATCCTACAAAGCCCGCCATGAAGGGGTTACCGGAAAAAGTAGACGTCATTGTCGTCGGCGGCGGCGGGGCCGCCATGGCGGCCGCCCTGACCGCGCGCGAACGCGGCGCCAGCGTGCTGGTGCTGGAGGCGGCGCCCAAGGATTTCCGCGGCGGCAACACCCGCCACGTGCGCAACATCCGCTATGCCCATGACGCGGCGACGGATTTCGTCACCGGCCCCTATCCCGTGGACGAATATTACGACGACCTTTTGCGCGTCACCCAGGGCAACACGGACAAGGGCCTGTCCCGCTTCCTGATCGAAAAATCCCTCGACGCCGCCGACTGGATGGCGGCCCGCGGCGTGAAGTTTCAGCCGCCCCTGTCCGGCACCATCGGGCTCGACCGCACCAACGCCTTCTTCAAGGGCGGCGGCAAGGCGGTTCTGAACGCCTATTACGCGACGGCGGAGAGGCTCGGCATCGACTGCCGTTATGAGGCCGAGGTCACCGACCTGAACATCGAGGACGGTGCCTTCACCGCCGCCCGCGTCAAGTATCAGGGCCAGGAACAGACGGTCGAGGCGCGGGCCATCGTGCTGGCCTCCGGCGGCTATCAGGCCGACATCGACTGGCTGAAGGAAGGCTGGGGCGAGGCGGCCGAGGGCTTTCTCATCCGCGGCACCGGCTACAACAAGGGCCGCATGCTGCGCGTCCTCATGGACCACGGCGCCGAAACGGCGGCCGACGCGGACCAGTGCCACGCCATCGCCATCGACGCCCGCAGCCCGAAATGCGACGGCGGCATCGCCACCCGGGTCGATTGCGTGATCTATTCCATCATGGTCAACCGCAAGGCTCAGCGTTTCTATGACGAGGGCGAGGACATCTGGCCCAAGCGCTATGCCATCTGGGGCCGTCTGCTGGCCAAGCAGGAAGACCAGATCGCCTTCGGCATCGTCGACGCCAAGGCCAACGACCTGTTCATGCCGTCGCTTTACCCGCCCCTGAAGGCGGACAGCATCCGCGACCTTGCCGGTCTGCTGGAACTGGACCCCGACGCCCTTGAGGCGACCGTGGCGGACTACAACGCCGCCTGCCGCCGGGGGGACAACCAGGACAAGGAATTCAAGCCGGGCGTGCTCGACGGCCTGTCGACCGAGGGCCTGACCCCGGCCAAATCCAATTGGGCCCAGACCATCGATACCCCGCCCTATTACGGCTATCCCCTGCGCACCGGCATCACCTTCACCTATCTGGGGGTCAAGGTGGACAAGGAATCCCGCGTGCAGTTCAAGGGCAGGGACGGCCGTACCGTTTCCGCCGCCAACATCTTCGCCGCCGGCGAGATCGTGTCCGGCAACATCCTGGGCCAGGGGTATGCCGGCGGCATCGGCATGGCCATCGGCCTGGTGTTCGGCCGCATCGCCGGAGAGGGAGCCGCCCGCAATGCCTCAAACTGAGACACCCCAAACTGAGACTCCGTTGACCAAGATGGCCGCCGCTTCCGACGAAGCCCTGCAGGGCGACCAGATGGCCGATCTGCATGACGAAGCCCGCCGCCTGATGACGATCTGCAATGCCTGCCGCTATTGCGAGGGGTTCTGCGGCGTGTTCCCGGCGATGATGCGCCAGAACACCTTCGCCGACGGGGATCTGGATTACCTGGCCAACCTGTGCCACGGCTGCAACGGCTGCTATTACGCCTGCCAGTACGCGCCGCCCCACGAATTCGCGGTCAACGTGCCGCAGGCCTTCGCCCGGCTGCGCGCCGATACCTACCGCCGCTATACCTGGCCGGGCGCCCTCGCGGGCCTGTTCCAGAACAACGGCACCCTGGTGTCGGTCCTGATGGCGGCGGGCATCGGCCTGCTGCTGCTGTTGGTCCATCTGTTCAACCCGCCCGAGGTCATCCACGGCCAGCACGCGGGCAACTTCTACGCCGTGATTCCCCACAACGTGATGGCCTATTCCTTCGGCGGCGTGTTCCTCTATGCCGTGGGGGTGTTGCTGTTCGGATTCTGGCGGTTCCGCCGCGACACGGCGCCCAAGGCCGCCGAAACGGCGCTGTCCGTCGCGGGGGCCACCCATGACGCCCTGGTCATGAAGTACATGGGCGGCGGCGGCGTGCGCGGAAAGATGGACGGCTGCAACTATCCGTCGGAAAGCTTTTCCCAGGTCCGCCGCGTGTTCCACCAGATGACCTTCTGGGGCTTCCTGTTGTGCTTCGCCGCGACCTCCGTCGCGACTCTGTATCACTACGTGTTCGGCTGGGAAGCACCTTATGCCTATACGTCGCTGCCGGTGCTGCTTGGTACGGTCGGCGGCATCGGGTTGCTGATCGGCCCGCTCGGCCTGATCTATCTGAAGCGCATCGCCGACCCCAACGTACTGGTCAACGCTCAGCGCGGCATGGACACGGGCTTTCTCGCGTTGCTGTTCCTGGTCAGCCTAACCGGTCTGGCGCTTCTGGGCTGGCGCGAGACGGGCGCCATGGGGACGCTGCTGGCGATCCACCTGGGCACGGTGCTGGCCCTGTTCCTGACCATGCCCTACGGCAAGTTCGTGCATGCGATTTATCGCTACGCCGCCTTGCTGCGCAACCGGCGCGAACAGAAGCGCTGATTTCTCTTTTCCCCTAGGCCCAACGAAAAACCGGCGCCCGTTTCCGGACGCCGGTTTCGTTTGCCGGGTCTGCCACCGGCCGCGGGAATGCGGCCTGGGCGGCGCCCGTCAACCCGTTAGTCGTCGGAGCCGGGCGCCGTCGGCGTGACGATGGTCACGGCGTTCAACTGTCCCTGGTAATCGGCGAATTCCTCGGCCGACCGGGTGCTTGCGGCGCTGGCGAGCTGGGCATCGTCAACCGGCTTCGGCTGAACGATCTGACCTTCCTGCTGCTGGCCGAGCTGCTGCGACTGGTGATCGGCGATTTCCTCGGACGACATCGTGTCATAGGGGTTGGCGGCCAGAACGGACTGGGCGGTCACCAGGGTCAGGCCGAGAACGAGCGCGGGAACAACATGAGTGCGGGACAGGGTAAACACGTGAATGGCTCCTTGAGCTGCCGCGTCCAACCAGGAGGCGGGGGAGGGACAGCTCCTTAAATTCGCCGGATACAGTCGGCGGCTGCGCCGGACCAAACCGGCGGAAGGAACTCTAGGCGAAAATTCAATCGCCTCATATCGAATATAAATAATAGATGATATCGAAAAAATAGAAGTTATAGGGGCCGCTCGGGCAAAAGAAAGCCGGCACTCCCGGGGGTAAGGGGAGCGCCGGCATGGGGGGCCGGAAAGGGGGGGCTACCGGCCCCCTCGGCTGTGGCGGGATCAGTCGCCCCAGCGATGGGCGTCTTCGATCTGCGTGCTGACGGACTGATCATCGGTGCCGGTGTTCATGGCCGTTTCACCGGCCTGGGCCGGGGCCTGGAACAGGGCGACGCCAAGGGCGAACAGAAGAGCCGGCAGCAAAGCGGCGGACGTACGGTAGGTCATGGTCTCTCTCCTTTGAGTGTCGGGGACGGCGATTGCGTCCCGGTGATGAGGGAGAGATGTGGATCGGCCACCGTTTTCGCCAAACACAGACGATCAACCACGCGTGATCGAATAACTTATTGAAAAATAAATATATATTAGAAAAATCGGCGCGCGCGGAAGCCCTCCTTGCTCACGCCCTTATCGCGAGCAGGGTTTTCCGGCGGGATGTTTTTCGCCGATTTTACCGGGGGGGAAGGGTCAGTCGAAGCCCATGAACCGGGTGAAGCCGTCGACCGGTTCGCGCACCGGGCGGAAGGTATTGGCGACCGCGTCCGGGTCGGCATGGCCGAGCGCCATGCCGCAGACGACGATCTCGTCCTCGGGGATGTCCAGAACGTCCTTTACCGTGGTGTGGAACGAGCACCAGGCCGCCTGCGGGCAGGTGTGCAGACCGAGGCCGCGGGCCATCACCATGATGTTCTGCAAAAAGGTGCCGTAGTCGAGCCAGCTGCCCATCTCCAGTGAACTGTCGATGGTGAAGACCAGGCCCACGGGGGCGTCGAACAACAGGAAATTGCGGCCGTGCTGGCGGTGCATGGCTTCCTTGTCGCCCTTGGCGATGCCGAGGGTGCCGTACAGCCCCCAGCCCGTGGCGCGGCGGCGCGTGAGGTACGGTTCGGGAAAGGGATCGGGATAATACTTGAAATCCCGTTCCTGGGCGCGCCCGGCGTCGTGTTCGGCGCTTACGGCCTTGATCAGCCTGTCCCGCACGTCACCTGCCACCACGCGCACCTTCCACGGCTGCATGTTGGAGCCCGAGGGCGCATAGGAGGCGGCGGCGAGGATGCGCTCGATGGTTTCCTTGGACACGGGCGTCGGCAGGAAGGCGCGGATCGAGGCGCGCGACGTGATGGCGGTTTCAACGATTTCCGCCTGGATATCCTGCGGAACGGCGGGGGAAACGGCGGCGCCGTCGTGGTTGGGCATGGTCATATTCCTTTGTTTGGTCGGTATGTTCTGACCTACCATCGAAATCCGACAAGGCCAAGTGCACGACATCCAACGGCGGATGAGGGAGGACGACAATGGCAGACGGCGACGGCAAGGCAGGCAAGCACGCATCCAAGGATACCTTCGACCAGCGGGCGACCGCCGAGATGGAGGCGAATCTCGTCAAGACGGACCAATGGACCTTGCGCCAGAAATTGGCGCTGACGGCACGCATGCTGGCCCGCGAAGGCCACGGCAACGCCCTGGCGGGGCAGATCACGGCCCGGGGGCCCGAGGCTGGGACTATGTGGACCGCGCGGTTCGGCCTGGGCCTGGATGAAATCCGCGCTTGTGACTTTTTGTTGGTCGACGGCGATCTGAAGGTTCTCCAGGGCGAGGGCATGGCCAATCCGTCGAACCGTTTTCACCTGTGGATCTACAAGGCGCGGGCCGATGTTCATTGCGTCGTTCATACCCATCCGCCCTATGTCTCGGCGCTGTCCATGATCGGGGTGCCGCTGAAGGCGGCCCATATGGACACGGCCATGTTCTACGAGGACTGCGCCTTTCTGGATTACTGGCCCGGCCCGCCCATCGGTGACGAGGAAGGGGACCTGATCTCGACCGCGCTCGGTGGCAAGAACTCGATCCTGCTTGCCAATCACGGGCAGTTGGCGGCGACGGCGACGGTCGAGGAAGCGGCCATGCGCTCGCTCTACATCGAATATGCGGCGCGTCTGCAACTAATGGCCCAGGCGGCCGGAACGATCCAGGAGATCGATCCGAAACGCGGCCAGGAAGCTCATGATTACCGCCTGAAGCCCCAGCCATTGAACGCCAGCTTCCATTACTACGCCCGCAAGGTCCTGCGCGACGAGTCCGACTGTCTGGAGGAGTAGGGTCGCCGCGTCCAGCCGGCCTAAAATGAAGCATGTTCGAAGCCGCGGAACTAAGCCACAAGGTCAGCAAGGCCGAATTCGATGCGGTCACGCCGGAACTGCGGGCCGAGATGGTGCGATTGCAGCAGGACCTGCGCACGGCCGACTTTCCCGTGATCGTGCTGTTCGCCGGGGTCGATGGGGCGGGCAAGAGCGAGAGCGTCAACCTGATCAACGAATGGATGGACCCGCGCTGGCTGGTCACCCGGGCCTATGACAAGCCGTCGGACGAGGAGCGCGAGCGGCCGGAGTTCTGGCGCTATTGGCGCGACCTGCCGCCCGACGGAAGGATCGGGCTGTTTCTGTCCGCCTGGTATTCGCAGCCGCTGTTGGACCGGGTGCACGGGCGCATCGGCAAGGCCAGGCTGGACGCCCGGCTGCAACGCATCGTGCAGTTCGAACGCACGCTTGTCGACGACGGGGCGGTGATCCTGAAATTCTGGATGCATCTCGACAAGCGGGCCCAGAAGGCGCGCCTGAAAAAGCTGGAGAAGAATCCGGACCACCACTGGAAGATCACCGATACCGACTGGAAGCATTACAAGCTCTACGACAAGTTCATCGCCACGGCCGAGCGCATGATCACGCAGACCAGCGCCGGGCGCTTCCAATGGAAGATCGTCGAGGGCGTCGATGACCGCTACCGGGCGCTGACCGTATTGACCACGATCCGCGACCGGGTGCGCGAGGAATTGGACCGCCGCGCGGACGAGGCCAGGGCCCTGAAAACAAACGGAAAGCGCCGATCCCGCGCCGCAGCCCGGGCCGATAACGGGCTCCACGCGCCGGAAAGCATCCTCGGAAATCTGGACCTGACCCGGAGCGTCAGCCGCAAAACCTATTCGGCGGAGATCGGCAAACTGCGCGCGCGCCTGCACGCCGCCTTCCGCCATGGGCTGGCGCAGGGGGTGTCGAGCGTCCTGGTGTTCGAAGGCTGGGACGCCGCCGGCAAGGGCGGGGCGATCCGCCGCGTGACCTCGGCGCTCGACGCGCGGGGCGTTACGGTCATCCCCGTTGCGGCGCCGACGGACGAGGAACTGGCGCACCATTATCTGTGGCGGTTTTGGCGCCACGTTTCGCGGGCCGGGCGGTTCACCATCTATGACCGCAGCTGGTACGGCCGGGTCCTGGTCGAACGGGTCGAAAACCTGATTCCGCCCGACGCCTGGCGCCGCGCCTACCGCGAGATCAACGAGTTCGAGGCTGAATTGACCGGCCACGGCACCAACCTGGTGAAATTCTGGCTGCACATCGACAAGGACGAACAGGAACGCCGGTTCCTGGCCCGCCAAGCGACCCCCTTCAAGTCCTGGAAGCTGACGGAGGAGGACTGGCGCAACCGCGGGAAATGGGACGATTACGAGGCCGCCGTGAACGAGATGGTCGAGCGCACCAGTACGGCCGCCGCCCCCTGGACCCTGGTCGAAGCCAACGACAAACGCTTCGCCCGCCTCAAGATCATCCGCACGGTCTGCGAGAGTTTGGAGGAAAAGCTGAAATAACCCGGGGTCAGGCTTCTTTGATGTCCCCGGGGTCGGCTTTGAACGCGGCACCTTCGATCCCGGCCACGGCGCATTCCTCGTCGCGCTCGCCGGTGTCGCCCGAGATGCCGCAGGCGCCGATGATGCGCCCCGTGTCCGGATCGCGGATCAGCACGCCGCCGGGAGCCGGGACCATGCCCTTCGGCGCGGTCGAGATCACCCCCGCCATGAACTTGGGGTTCTTTTCGCGCAACTCCCGCCCGCCGACGCCGAAACCGAGCGCGCCATAGGCTTTGCCCACGGCGATCTCGACGCGCAGGATGCCCGAGTCGTCTTCGCGCTTCAGCGCCACCAGATGCCCGCCTGCGTCCAGCACCGCCACGGTGAGCGGCGCACAGTTGATGGCGCGGCCCTTGGCCAGCGCCCCGTCGACGATGGCGACGGCCAGTTCCAGGGTCATCATTCAGATTGGCTCCGTTCCCATGAATTGATCTGTTTCAAGCCGGATACATTCCGATTTATCCGTGTTGCCCGTCAGTGTTGGGTATATTGGCGGCAATGACAATCCGCGATCCAAGATGGACATCATGACCACATCCAAGACCGATACGCTTCTCGACCTCAGCCTCGCCTGCTGGGACTACGACCGCGCCCAGGCCGTGCTCGACGGCACCATCGCCGTTCCCGGCTGCCGCATCGCGGCCCAGGTCCATCCGACCTCGACCCTGTTCCCGCTCGCCGTGGGTGAGGCCCGGTTCGACGTCACGGAAATGTCCATGTCGTCCTACATCCTTGAGGTCGCGAAGGGCGAAGGCGCCTATGTCGCGATTCCCGTGTTCCTCAGCCGCGCCTTCCGTCACAACGGCTTCGTCGTGCGCGCCGACGCCGGGATCGGCAATCCCAAGGATTTGGAGGGCAAGCGCGTCGGCGTGCCCGAATACCAGATGACGGCGGCCCTGTGGATGCGGGGCATCCTGGCGGACGAATACGGGGTCGATACGGACAGCTTCCAATGGCGAACCGGGGCGTTGGAGGAAGGCACCCGCAAGGACCGCCTGACCCTCGACCTGCCGGCCCATATGTCAGTCATGCCGATTGAGACGGGGGAGACCTTGCAGGACCTGTTGCTGGCCGGCGAACTGGACGCCGTGTTCGCCCCCAAACCGCTCAACGCCCTGGTCGCGGGCGACCCGCGGATAAAGCGCCTGTTCCCCGACTTCGCGGCGGTCGAGCGCGCCTATCACGCCAAGACCGGCTTTTTCCCCATCATGCACGCCATCGGGGTGCGCAAGACCATCGCCGAGGCCAACCCCTGGCTGCCCAAGGCGCTGTTCGATGCCTTCACGCAATCCCGCGACCTCGCCATGGCCAAGCTGGAATCCATTTGGCGCGGTTCGGCCAACCGGCTGACCCTGCCGTTCTTCCATGCCGAGATGGAGGAAACCCGCGCCCTCATGGGCTCGGATTTCTGGAAATACGGCTTCGATGCCAACCGGGCGGAGCTGGACGCCATGTGCCGCTGGTCCCGGGCCCAACACCTGGCTCCCCGGCGCGTCGCGCCCGAAGACCTTTTCCATCCGTCCGTGATTGCGTAGACACCCCGCCGGCCATCCTTTCTTCTCACTGCCTCACGGCCTCAGTGGTTCAAAAAATAGAAAACCACAGAGACGGTGAGACGATGAGAAATCCTGGACCCCCGCTTTCGCGGGGGTGACGATAGGGGTAAAAGAAGTCGACCTCATGCCGCCGGGCATTGAATTTGTGGAGACGTAAGCCGCCCATGACACAACACGCCAACAACGTGATCGCCTGCCGGGGCGGCGATGCCACGGTGCTGGAGCCGCGCCCCGTGCCGGAGGTCGGCGCGGGTGAGATGCTGCTGAAGCTGCGGGTCGTCGGCTTTTGCGGCACGGACCTGTTCAAGCTGGACACGGGGGCGGCGCAGCCGGGCACGGTCCTGGGCCATGAACTGGTCGGCGAGGTGGTTGCCCTGGGTGACGGGGTCACGGAATTCCAGACCGGCGACCGCATCGCCGTGCCCCATCACGTGCCCTGCGGCACCTGCCTGATGTGCCGGCGCGGCAACGAGACCATGTGCGAAACCTTCCGCGAGAACCTGATGGCCCCTGGCGGTTTCGCCGACACGGTGCTGATCAAGGCCCGGGCCACGGCCCAGGCGGCGCATCGCGTGCCCGACGGCGTGTCCGACGAAGCCGCCGTGTTCATGGAACCGGCCGCCTGCGTGCTGCGTGGTGTGGAGCGGGCGGCGGTCGCCGCCGACGGCGTCGCGGTGATCCAGGGGGCGGGCAGCATGGGGCTGCTGCATCTGCTGGTGCTCAAGGCCGCTCTGCCGGGCGTGCGGGTCGCCGTCATCGATCCGCAAGCCGACCGCCGTGACCTGGCCCTGAAACTGGGCGCCGATGCGGCGGCGGAACCGGGCGCGGCCGCCCAGGCCGCCCTGGGAAACCTGACCGACGGGGCGGGGGCCGACGCCGTGTTCGACACGGTCGGCGGCGCCGGGCCGCTCAAGGCGGCGCTCGGCCTGACGCGCCAGGGCGGCAGCGTCGTCCTGTTCGCCCATGCCCCCGATGGCCAATCTGCCGACTTCGACCTCAACGACCTGTTCAAGTACGAGCGCCGCATCCTCGGCACCTATTCGGGCGCCGTCCACGAACAGGGCCGGGTGTTCGACCTGATCGCCTCGGGGGCGCTGGACCCGACGCCGCTGGTCACCCACAAGATGCCCTTGGACGATTTCCAGGCGGGCCTCGACCTCGTCCGCGCGCGCAAGGCGCTGAAGGTCCTGTTCACGCCGTCCCGCGCGGCGGAAGGAAGCTGACGCCATGACCCGCATGATGAAGGGGGCCATGCTGCTGGGGCCCGAGAAGATCGAGGTCCGCGACCTGCCCGTGCCGGAGCCCGACGACGGCGAGATCATCCTGGGCGTCGAGGCCGCGACCACCTGCGGCACCGACGTGAAGGTGTTCAAGCGCGGCGGCCATCCCCGCATGCTGAAAGTGCCGACCCTGTTCGGCCATGAAATGGCGGGCCGGGTGGCGGCCATGGGCAAGGGCGTCATCAAGTTCCGAGAAGGCGACGCCGTGGTGGTCGCCAATTCCGCCCCCTGCGGTGAGTGCGACTATTGCAAGCGCGGGCGGGAAAATCTCTGCACCGACCTGCAGTACATCAACGGCGCCTTCGCCGAATTCATCCGCATCCCCGCCCGCTTCGTCGACCGCAACACCTATAAAATTCCCCAGGGCCTGGCCTTCGCCAAGGCGGCGCTGACGGAACCGCTGGCCTGCGTGCTACACGGCATGGACGCCTGCGAGCTCGACAAATACGGCCCGGGGACGGAGGTCGTCCTGTTCGGCGCCGGGCCCATCGGCCTGTTGTTCGTGGGCGCCCTGGCCCGGGCCGGGCACCGGGTCATCCTGGCCGACCCCAACCCGCCGCGCCTGGACGTGGGCAGGCAGTTGGGCGCGGCCCAGGTCGTGCAGATCGACCGCGGCGGAAACCAATCAGACAAGGTCAAGGCGCTGACCGAGGGCGGGCAGGGCGCCTGGGTTGCCGTCGACGCCTCCGGTGTGCCGGAAGTCTGGGTCGACGCCATCAATTCCGTGCGTCCCGGCGGCCTCATCAACCTGTTCGGCGGCTGCGCCCCCGGCACCTCGATCCCGCTGGACACCCACGCCGTCCACTACAGCGAACTGACGGTGAAGGGCGTCTACCACCACCGCCCCGACACCATCCGCCGCGCCTTGGACATGCTCGCCGACCCGGCGTTCAAGGCCGATCTTCTGCTGTCCGCCGAAATGCCCGTGGCGCAGACCGAGGCGGCGCTGCGCGCCATGATCGCCAAGGAGGCGTTGAAGGTGGTTATTCGGGGAGCGTGAGGCCTGTCACTAGTTAGGGCCCGGGCGTTCCGGGAAATGCCTCTTTCTTCCGTCATGCCCGTGCTTGACACGGGCATCCACGCCTCCCTTCTCTTTTTGTTTCGGACTTCGTTTGGACGTGGATGGCCGGGTCTGGGCACGGCCATGACATCTAAAGGCCGCATGGTGGAGAGCTGATCCACCTGCACACGATCCGATGGACTGGCGCCGCGCCGGTGATAGAGTGATGCCGTCGCACCGATCCGGGGAACATCATGCAACGCTTCACCACCTTCGCGCTTTTCGTGCTCGCCACGCCTGTGCTTATCGGGCTGGCGTTTTTTCATCTTTGGCTCATTCCCGTTGCCGCGGTCGTCGCGGCGCTCGCGGCGCTGGGCGTATGGGATCTGTGCCAGACGCGCCACGCGATCATGCGCAACTATCCGATCGTCGGACACATGCGCTGGCTGTTCGAGGGCATTCGTCCTGAGATCAGGCAATACCTGATCGAAAGCGACCAGGACGAACAGCCGTTCTCGCGCGAGCAGCGCTCCCTTGTCTATCAGCGCGCCAAGGGGGTCGAGGACAAGCGCCCGTTCGGCACGCGGGAAGACGTCTATGCCCCCGGCTTCGCCTGGCTGACCCATTCGGTCAACGCCAAGCATATCGACGACCACGATTTCCGCGTGCGCATCGGCGGGCCCGACTGCACGCAGCCCTATGACGCCTCGCTCTACAACATCTCGGCCATGAGCTTCGGCGCACTCAGCGCCAACGCGATCCAGGCCCTCAACACGGGCGCGCGTCTGGGCGGCTTCGCCCATGACACGGGCGAGGGCGGGATTTCACGCTATCACCGCGAAGGCGGCGGCGATCTGATCTACGAAATCGGCTCCGGCTATTTCGGCTGCCGCGCCGACGACGGCACGTTCAGCCCGGAACGGTTCAAGGAACAGGCCGCGTCGGAGCAGATCAAGATGATCGAGGTCAAGCTGTCCCAAGGGGCCAAGCCAGGCCACGGCGGCCTTCTGCCGGCGGCCAAGGTGACGCCGGAAATCTCGGAAGCGCGCGGCGTGCCCATGGGCCAGGACTGCGTGTCGCCGGCCGGCCATTCGGCCTTCACCACGCCCATCGAGTTCATGGAATTCCTCGGCACCCTGCGCGAGCTGTCGGGCGGCAAGCCGGTCGGGTTCAAGCTGTGCATCGGCCATCGGCGCGAGTTCATGTGCATGGTCAAGGCCATGCTGGAAACGGACATCGTGCCCGACTTCATCGTCGTCGACGGGACCGAGGGCGGCACCGGGGCGGCGCCGCTTGAATTCACCAACCACATCGGCACGCCGATGATCGAAGGGCTGACCTTCGTGCACAACACCCTGCGCGGGGCCGGCATCCGTGACCGGGTGCGCATCGGGGCGGCGAGCAAGCTGGTCACGGCCTTCGACATCTCCCGCGCCCTGGCCCTGGGGGCCGACTGGTGTAATTCGGCCAGGGGCTTCATGTTTTCCATCGGCTGCATCCAGGCCCAGGCCTGCCACACCAACGCCTGCCCGACCGGCGTGGCGACGCAGGACCCCCTGCGCCAGCGCGCACTCGACGTCGATGATAAATCCCAGCGCGTCGCCCGCTTCCACGCCAACACGCTGCGCGCCGTGGCCGACATGGTGGGGGCGGCGGGGCTCGACAGCCCGGGCCAATTACATCCCAAGCATTTCAACGTGCGCCAGAACAGCGGCGAGACGGTCGCCGGTGACGTCGCCTATCCGGAATGGCCCGTGGGCGGGTTGCTCGACGGGACCTGCGACCCGGAACAGATGGTGCGCTGGTCGAAGGCCCGGGCGGATACCTTCCGCGAAGTCGGCGGCGAACGGCGCGGCAAGGCCCGCCGTCAGGTCGGCGCCGTCACGCCCTAGGACGCCAGCCGTTCGGGAACGAAGCGTTCCTTGGCCGGGGCGGGCATGCCCAGGTCTGCGGCCTGACGGGTTTCGAGGGCCAGGCGTTCGTCGTCGTATTCATGGCCGCGGATGCCGCCCCGCACCGTGCCCGGCTCGATCGACCGGAAATAACCGCCCCAGCTTTCCGGCAGGCGCAGGGAATTGGGTGTCGCCAGCCACAGGCGATAGAGCAGGCGCTGGCGGTCTTCTTCCTCGAAATCCTCGAACGGGGTGCGCGAATGCAGCATGACGTGGTTGTTCATGAGCTGCAGGTCGCCGGGCTCCAGCCACATGGTGAACATGACTTCCGGGCGGCGCAGGATGTCGTCCAGCAGGTCCGTGCATTCCTTCTGCGCGTCGGTCAGTTGCGGCACGCCTTCGATGTCCTGGGCCGTGCGCACGCGGTTGCGGTTCCACTTGCCGAACATGTGGCCCTCGGCCATGTCGAACAGGGGCTGGCCGTAATAGGGGCCTTCGTCGGGGGCCTGTTCCGTGTTGCGCGAGAAATAGAACGGCTGGCAGGCGACCTCGGCCAGATCCGGGCGTTCGGACAACAGGATGTTCCAGGCGGTGATGCTGGACGACACCATGCTCTGGCCGCCCGATTTCGCCTTGTTGAAACAGGCCAGGGTCACGATGTCGCAGCCGTCCGTGTGGAAATCCAGCCCGGCGTTGGAGTTGTAGCCGCGGCCGTTGGCGGCGCGGTAGGTATGGCCGACGGCGCGGACTTCGGAAATGTACTGCGACTTGATTCCCTGGGGCCGGGCGACACCGAGGTGCAGGCCGATGGCCCAGTTCATGAACCGGAATTCGGGGGCGCTCAACTCGTCGCGGGGCAGGCCCTTGACCAGGGAGACACCGCGCCCGGCATGGGCTTCCATCGCCGCGTCGCGGATGGTGTCGAGGGCGGGGCCCAGGTCGATGTCCCGGCCCCGGTAATCGAACAGCGGACGGTCCGCGTCGAAGGCGGCCTTGACGGCCTCGGCAAGCTGCGCGCGCGCCGCGTCGCCCAGGCGGAAGATCCAGCCTTTGTCCTGTTCGATTTCGGAAACCCGCCAGGCGGCGGGGCTGTCGATTTGGGGGAAGGTCATCGTAAAGGCTCCTGAAGCGGCGGGGCGGTGAGCGCCCCGGTGAGAACGCGGCCAATCTATCGACAATCTAATTGAAAGAAAAATACGATGATTATATAAACTGATAGATAATCATGATTAATCTTTCCCCCGCCGATCTGGACGCCTTCGTCGCCGTCGCCGAAACCGGAAGCTTCCGGCAGGCGGCGCAGACGCTGGGCGTGTCGCAGCCGACGATCTCCGCCCGTATCCGCCATCTCGAGGCCGTGTTGGGCGTGCGCCTGTTCCACCGCACCACCCGGCGCGTGGTCATCACCGACGCGGGCGAACGCCTGCGCGGGCGGGTCGAGCGCATGGTGCTGGAAACCCGGGCCCTGCTGCGCGAATTCCGCGAGGAAGCCCATCTGGGGCGCGGCCGCGTCACGGTCGGCGCGTCGCCGTCGGCGGCGGCGGCCATTCTGCCCCGGGTGATCGGTGAATTCCGCCGCCGTCATCCCGCCGTCGAGGTCGTGCTGTTCGATGACTTCTTCGGCCAGGTCATGGACCGGGTGATGCGGGGCGAGGTCGATTTGGCCGTGTCGCCCTTTGTCGGGGACGAGACGCCTTTCCGCATCGAGCCGCTGTTGACCGACACGGTCATGCTCGCCGTGCGCGAGGACCATGCGCTTGCGGCCCGGGAATCCGTGACCCTGGCCGAGATCGGGGCCGAGCGCCTGATCTCCATGCCCCCGGAATCCGCCGCCTGGGCCTATACGCGCCGGGCCTTCGAGGACGCCGGGGTCGATTATGCGCCGGTGTTCATGACCCGCTATGCCCTGACCCTGGTCAATCTGGTCAAGGAAGGGGTCGGGGTCGGACTGGTCGCGGGGCTGGTCGCCCGTGTGCTCGACATGCGGGGGCTGAAGCTGCTGCCCGTGGCCGACGTGGACCTGACCCGCCGGGTCTCGCTCATCCGCGCCCGCGACCGCGCCCTGACCCCGGCGGCCCAGGCGTTCTGCGACCTGCTGCGCCAATCGGCCAAGGGGCTTTAGCCCCCCTCACCCTGTCCCTCTCCCCCGTGTCGGGGGCGAGGGGACTCTCGCCGCGCGACCGCGACAACCTTCTCCTCTCCCCCTTGGGGGAGAGGCCGGGTGAGGGGGTATCGCAGGCCTAAACCGGCACCGGCCCCCGGATGGTGGTGCGCCACAACAGGCGGCGCTGCGGCTGGTCGTAATCCAGGATCGCCTTGTGCTGCACCGTGCAGTTGTCCCACACCACCAACTGGTCGATCCGCCATTGGTGGCGGTAGACGAATTCCGGCCGCACCACATGTTCGGAAAGCGCGTTGATCAGGTTGCGCGCCGCGTGGTCGTCCATGCCGACGATGCCGGTGCAGTCGTCGTGATTGACGTACAGACTTTCCCGTCCCGTGCGCGGGTGGCGGCGGACGATGGGATGGTCCACGGGCGGGTATTGGGCGATGGCTTCCGCGCTGGGCTTTACCGGGCGCTTGCGGCCCTGAAAATCGAACACGGCGCGCTTGCCCCGCAGGAACGTCTGCATTTCCTCCGGCAGGGCGTCGAAGGCGGCGGCCGTGTTGGCGAAGCCCGTGTCGCCCAGTGTCAGGCCGTGCAGCACCGGCACCTCGCGGGCATAGAGCATGGTCGCCAGCGCCGGGTTCCTGGCGTAGCACATGTCCGAATGCCATTCCTCGCCGGCGCGGGCGGAGCCGACCGGCTTGCCGTCCACGGTGACGTTGGAGATGACATAAAGCTCCGGGCTGCCGCCCAGGCCGTAGCGGGCAGCGTTGTGGTTGATTTCCACGGGCCCGAAGATGCGGCTGAAGGTGACCTGCTGTTCCGGGGTCAGGTGCTGGTCGGGAAATACCAGGATGCCGTGGATGCCCAGCGCCTCGGTGATCGCCGCCGCCGTTTCCGCGTCGGGCGGTTCCGACAGGTCGACGCCGGTGACCTGGGCCCCCACGGCGGCGTCCAGGGGCTGCACGGACAGTTGTGCGTGATCGAGCATGACGGGGTCCCTCCCAAGACCGGTGGCCGGCGCGGTTTTCCGCGTTCCGGGCGATCAGGATAGGACCGTTCCGGCCCCGCCGCCATGGACGATTCCTAACGCCGGGGTTGAGGTTTTCTTTGGCCATCCCGGATCCTTTGACGAACCGCCCCCTCACCCTGTCCCTCTCCCCCGTGCCGGGGGCG
>CAXAVJ010000038.1:0-30695 GCA_963972065.1 uncultured Rhodospirillaceae bacterium | reverse complement strand
GCCATGGCCGAAGCCAAGGGCTGCGAGCTTGAAGGGTTGAGCATCGCCGACATGCGCGAAGTGGACCCGGCCATTACCGAGGACGTATATTCGGTGCTCGGCGTCGAGAACTCCGTGACCAGCCGGACCAGTTACGGCGGCACGGCGCCGGACAACGTGCGCGCCCAGGCCAAGGATGCGCGCGCGCGGTTCCTGGGCTAGGGTCCGGAACGCGGATGGATATTCGGGAAGATCGGACGCGATGACACGCAGACAGTTCCTTTCGACGTTTTTCGCCGGCCTGACGGTCGCCGGGCTGTCGGCATGCGGTCGCAAGAACCAGCCGAAGCATCCGCCGGGTTCGGAATTTCCCCAGGAATATCCCTATTTTCCACCGGAAAAACGAGGCGTACCGTCGGTCAAGCCGGCCGAGGACAACGCCGAGCCCATGGACAGGTCCCAGTTCCTCAAGCTGGACACGATCCCGGACCGCACCAGATAACCCGGCCGTGCCCGTCCCATCAGGCCTGCCGCTGAACAAAGACCGGAAACCGACCCTTGGACCATTTCACCTATAAAGACGGGCTGTTGTCAGCCGAGGATGTGAGCCTTGCTGATCTGGCGGACCAGGTGGGCACGCCGTTCTATTGCTATTCGCGGGCGACGCTGGAGCGCCACTTCCAAGTGTTCGACGACGCCCTCGCGGGCCTCGACCACACCATCTGTTACGCGGTCAAGGCCAACGGCAACGTCGCCGTCATCAAGACCCTGGCGCAGTTAGGCGCGGGCGCCGACGTGGTGTCCGGCGGTGAGCTGATGCGCGCGCTCAAGGCCGGCGTTCCGGCATCGAAGATCGTGTTTTCCGGGGTCGGCAAGACCCAGGCCGAAATGGCCCAGGCGCTGGACGCGGGGCTTTACCAGATGAACGTGGAGTCCGAACCGGAACTGGTGGCCCTGTCCGAGGTCGCGGCGGCCAAGGGTAAAACCGCCCATGTGGCGATCCGCATCAACCCGGACGTCGACGCCAAGACCCACGCCAAGATCACCACGGGCCGGGCGGAAAACAAGTTCGGCATCGACTGGGACCGCGCGCCCCAGGTCTACGCCAAGGCGCGCGACCTGCCGGGCATCGACGCGGGCGGCATCGCCGTCCACATCGGCTCGCAACTGCTCGACCTGGCCCCCTATCGCAAGGCGTATGAGCGGGTGCGCGACGTGGCGCTGGATTTGCGCGCCCAGGGTCACGACATCCGCCGGCTCGATCTGGGCGGCGGGCTCGGCATCCCCTACAACGACGAACAGGCCCCGCCGCCGGCTGACTACGGCGCCATGGTCAAGGACGTCGTCGGGCCGCTCGGCTGTCATGTCACGTTCGAGCCGGGCCGCCTGATCGCGGGCAACGCGGGCGTGCTGGTGACCCGCGTGCTTTACGCCAAGGACGGTTCGACCCGCCGCTTCGTCATCGTCGACGCGGCCATGAACGACCTGATCCGCCCGGCCCTCTATGACGCTTATCACGCCATCGTGCCGGTGGCCGAACCGGCGCCGGGCAGTGCATTGCATCCGGTCGATGTCGTTGGACCTATCTGCGAAACCGGTGATACATTTGCGGTGCAACGCCATCTTCCCGCCGTAAAGCCGGGGGATCTTCTGGCGATCAGGTCCGCGGGTGCGTATGGGGCGGTCATGGCCTCGACCTACAACGGCCGGCCCCTGGTGCCCGAGGTTCTGGTATCGGGCGGCGACCATGCCGTGGTCCGCCGCCGTGTCGAGGCTGAGGAATTCATGGCCTTCGACGCGCTGCCGCCCTGGTTGGCGGACTGATTGCCGGGGTTCCGGCGTCTCGGTCCTTAAGACCTTCGGTGGAAAACGGGTTGCGGGGTGCCTTGGGCGGCCCCACCTGTTTCAGGTGAACCTGCCCGACGTTGGGTGAAAGGAACCCGCCGCATGCTGGATGTTCCGCCGCCGGCAACCGGCCGGACGGACACCGGATTGGGACTGCGCTACCGCCTGCTGCTGCCGTTGGCGCGGGCCGTGGTTTTCTTTGAAAAAATCTGGCCGCTGGCCTGGCCCGTGCTGACCGTCATCGCCCTGTTCGTGGGCCTGGCGCTGCTCGACATCCTTCCCCTGCTGCCGCCCTGGCTGCACGGTATCGTGCTGGTGGCCTTCGCCGGTGTGCTGGCGCTGGCTCTGCGCCGGGCGTGGGAAAACCGGCCCATGGTCAGCCGCGCCGCCGCCCGTCACCGGCTGGAGGACGACAGCGGCTTCGACCATCGCCCCCTCGCGACCTTGGATGACCGGCTGCTCGCCGGCATGGACGACCGCCTGGCGCGTCGCCTGTGGCAGCGTCACCGTGACCGCATGGCCGGACGCATCGCCGGCATGCGCCTGGGCGCCCCCGCGCCGGATGTAGCCGGCCACGACCCCCGGGCATTCCGCGCCCCCCTGCTGGTGCTTTTGGTGCTCGGCATCGTCGTCGGCGGTCACGATGCGGGCGGGCGTTTTCTGCGCGCAATGACCCCCTTGGGGGCGGCGGCCATGGGCCAACAGCTCAGCCTGTCCGTGTGGATCACGCCACCAGCCTATACCCGCCAGGCCCCCGTCTATCTGGAATTGAACGGCGGCGGTAAGGTGCCGCCACCCGGCGACAGGCCGGTCGCCGCCGCCATCTCCGTGCCTCAGGGCTCGACCCTGCTGGCTCAGGCCAGCGGCGTTGGGCACACCCCCGACCTGGCTTTGGGCGGCGTCGAAACCCCCTTCACCCCGATCGGCAGCGGTCACGAGGCCGGCAGCTTTCGTCTGGAAACCCTACTCGACACGCCGGGTGTCCAGGACATCAACATCACCGTCGCCGGACGCGGACTTGCGGCCTGGCCCCTGATCGTGGTTGCCGATACCCCACCGACGGCGGAATTCATCGCCAAGCCGTCACAGGCCGGCCGGGCGTCATTCAAGACAGAGTTCGAAGCCAAGGACGATTACGGTCTGGCCTCCGTGGAATTGACCATCCGCCATCCCAACGGCCGGCCCGTTCCCGGCGGCGAGGAGATCGTGCGCCTCGCCCTGCCGCTGGCCGAGCCGGGCACCGTGCTGACCCAGGGCGTCGGCGTCCATGACCTGAGCGCCCATCCCTGGGCGGGGATCGAGGTTGTCGGTCGCATCGAGGCCACGGACGGCCGCGGTCAGGTCGGCGCCAGTGAGGACCTGAAATTCCTGTTGCCGCAGCGCACCTTCAATCACCCGGTCGCGCGCGCTCTCGTCGAACAGCGGCGCAAGCTGTCGGACGTTTCCCCCGATGTAATCATCGAGGTGGTCGAGGTTCTGGAAGACCTGCTCCACAAGCCCGATCATTTCTTCAATGACACAGTGGTTTTCCTCGCCATCAACGTGTCCGGGGCGCGCCTGCTGCACAGCGGCGACAAGGACACCGAGATCGCCAGCGTTCAGAAGCTTCTGTGGGACACGGCGCTGCGCATCGAGGACGGCGATTTCGCCGTCGCTGAACGCGAGCTCCTGGACCTTCAGGACAAGGTCATGAAGGCCATACGGGACGGTGCGGATTCCCAGGAAGTCCAACAGCTGATGGAGCAGTTGCGCCAAGCATTGGATGAATACCTCAAGGCGCTGACCGAACAGCTGACGCGTCAGGACCTCAAGGATCTGCCGGCCTTCGATCCCAACATGCAGTCGCTGCAAAGCCGCGACCTTCAGGACATGCTCGACCGGGCCCGTGAACTGGCCAAGAACGGCGCCATGGACGCGGCCCGCCAAATGCTGGCGCAATTACAGAAGGCGCTCGACCAGATCCGTCGCGGCATGGCCATGGCGCCCCAGGAACAGCAGCAGATGTCCGAGGCCAAACGCCTGATGGACGGGCTCCGCGAACTGACTGAACGCCAGCGCGGCCTGCTTGACGAAACCTTTCAGCGTGCCCAGCAGGACCGCCTTTCGCCGCGCGGCCGCCAGGGCCCGGAAGGCGCCATGCCGCTGCCGCGGGAGGGAGAGCAAGGCCAGGGCGAAAGGCGCCCCGGCCAAGGCCCGCAACAGGGCCAGGGGCAGCAACCGGGCGACGGGCAGGGGGAGCGGCAACAGGCCCGCCCCGGCGGCACGCCCCGGCCGGGCATGGGCGGCGATCCTAATTTACAGGGCCGTGCCCAGCAGGAAGCCCTGCGCCGGGGGCTCGGCGAACTGATGCTGCAGATGGACGAAATGCTGGGCAATATCCCCGGTGAACTGGGCCATGCGGAGCGCGCCATGCGCGAGGCGTCGCGGGCTCTCGGCAAGGGGCAGCCGGGCAATGCCGTGCCCAACCAGACGGAAGCCCTGGAGCACCTGCAGAAATCCCAGGACCAGATGGCGCAGAAGATGGCGCAACAGTTCGGCCCGCAGCTCGGTCTGCGCCCTGGGCAGCAGGGGCAACGCGGGCCCGGTCGCGGCCAGGACCCGTTCGGCCGTGGGTCAGGGGGGGCCTTCGGCGGCTCGGTCGACGGCGATGTCGAGGTGCCGTCACGCATGGAAATGCGCCGGGCCCGGGAAATCCTCGACGAACTGCGCAAGCGTTCTGGCGAACGGCAACGCCCGCCGTTGGAACGCGACTACATCGACCGTCTGCTCAAGCAGTTCTGATTTCCGGGATAAACGGGGCCGACCGGCACTTAATGCTTGGCCGGTGCCGCCGCGTCCTTGGGATCGATGAAGGTGACCGTGATGCGCCGGCGCAGCGGCGACGGCTCACGGACCCGAATCTTGAAGGACATCTTGTCGCCCTTCGCCAGTTCGCTCTTCAGGGGCGCCACGTCGGTGTGCTGGATCGGCTCGCCTTCGGAATCGAACAGGATCGCGCGGACCATGGGAACGGGGCGGGGGCCGTCGGCGACGTTTTCGATCTGGCCGCGGATGACCAAAACTTCCAAACCCTGGTCTGTTTCCTGGGCATGTTCGACGCGCTGAATTTGCAGACCGTCGCCGACCTGGTGGAAGCCGATCATCTTGAACACGTCGTTCAACTGCGGAACCTTGGCGACCAGTTCGTCCTTGAAGAAGAAGGTGCCGGCGACCAGTCCGCCGATCAGCAGCACGAAGAACAGGGCGATGACCTTGCCCAGGATGCTTTTCTGCGGGAGATCGTCGTCCGGGTCCTGTTCATCGGCCGAGAACACGTCGGGAATGTAGTCCGGGTCATCCATCTGGTCCGGGGACTCGATGGACTCCAAGTCGTCTTCCTCGTCGTCGTTGTTGATCAGGGATTCGAACGGCTCAATGTCGTCGTCGTCCTCGAACATGTCGTCGATGTCATTGGGCAGCACGCCCATGTCGTTGTCGTCGTCGGCGATCATGGTGTCGGGCTCGATAATGGGATCGGGCTCGTCCGCCGGTTCCGGCGCCGGCGGCGCCGGCATGGGGGCCGGTTCCGGTGCCGGAGCAGCTTGTGGCACGGGCGGCGGCGCATAGGCCTGCGGCGGTTGGGGTGCGGGTGACGCACCGTAGCCGGGTTGCGCGTACATCTGTTGCTGGGGCGGATAGCCGACGGGCGCCGCGGCGTGACGGGGCGTGGGCGCCGGATCGGGCAGCGCATCGCGCGGGTCGGCGAACCACACATGGCTGCAGTTCGAGCAACTCACGTTTCGCCCCGGCCCAAGCTGCGCGGGTTGCAGCATGTAGCGCGTGCGACAATTTGGACAGGTAACCAGCATATTTACCCCGATTCCACCCACGGACTTTATATGCGTCGGCAAATAGGAAAGCAAGCCGAGCAAACCCAAGGGCTTCGGTCCCCTCCCTGGACGCCGACGCGGCCCCATGGCATTGTTCCCTATAGGGAATAGCTGGTCATTGATGAATTTTTCCCTAAAGTCCCCGAGAGCCCGATCAAGGTGCCCCCAAAGGTGAGAGACAGCGATCCCGAAAGCATCGTCCGCTTCGAAAACGTCGGACTGCGCTATGGACTGGGACCCGAGGTGCTGCAGGACATCACCTTTTCCCTGGGGCCGTCGTCCTTTCGCTTTCTTCTGGGCGAAAGCGGCGCTGGTAAATCCTCCCTGCTGAAGCTTCTCTACATGGCCCTGCGCCCGACGCGGGGGCAGATATCATTGTTCGGGCGCAACGTCGCCAGCATGTCGCGGAACGAGCTGCCGCGTCTGCGGCGCCGGGTCGGCGTGGTGTTCCAGGAATTCCGCCTGCTCGACCATTTGTCGGCCTTCGACAACGTGGCCTTGCCCATGCGCGTGGCCGGGGCCCGGGAAAGCGATGTCCGCCGGCATGTCGAGGAATTGCTGTCCTGGGTCGGGCTGAAGGACCATCTGAATTCGCGTCCGCCGACCCTGTCCGGTGGCCAGCAGCAGCGTGTCGCCATCGCGCGGGCCGTCATTACCCGGCCCAAGCTTCTGCTGGCGGACGAGCCGACGGGCAATGTCGACGACAAGATGGGCCTGCGCCTGATGCATCTGTTCGAGGAATTGAACAAGCTGGGCACCACGGTGATCGTGGCGACCCACAACCTGGGTATCGTGCGCCAGATGGCGCATCCCGTCATGCGCCTGGAAAACGGGCGCCTGAATATGGACGAGGCGGAAATCATTTCCGACCTGGGCCTGGACGAACCAGGCATCGGCGCCGGCGCCGCTCCCGCCGGTCCCGGCTTCTCCCGCATTCATTGACGTTGACCGTGATGCTCCGCCGCCGCTCCGACCTGCCGATGAACGAGGACACCCTGGGCCGTTTCCTGCCCTGGTTGATTGCCTTCATGGTCTTTCTGTCGGCCTTGGCGCTGGCCGGGATGCTGACCCTTAACGACGCGGTCAAGCGTTGGGACACGGGGCTCAACGCCACCGTCTCGGTTCAGGTGCCGCCGGGGGCGAACGCGCGCGAAGACGAACAGCGTCTGGGCCAGGTACTTGCCGTGCTGGCCGCCAAGCCGGGGGTCGAACGCTATGAGACGCTGTCCAAGGACCGCTTGCTCGACCTGCTGAAACCCTGGATCGGCGAGGCCGGACAGGCCCAGGACCTGCCGATCCCCATGCTGATCGACGTTACCGTGGACCGCGGCGCGGCGCTCGACGCGCAAAGCCTGGCCAAGGAGCTACAGGCCCGCGTGCCGGGGGTTTCCGTCGACGATCATCGGGTGTGGCTCAGCCAGCTCGTGCGCTTGGTCACGGTGATCCAGGCCCTGGCCTGGGCCGTGTTGGGCCTGATCGGTCTGGCGACCATCGGCACCGTGGTATTCACCACACGCACGGGCTTGGCCATCCACAGGGAAGCCATCGAAGTTCTGCACCTGATCGGCGCCCAGGATGCCTATATCGCGCGCCAGTTCGCGTCCCGCGCTCTCGGTCTGGGGCTCAAGGGCGGGTTTCTCGGCCTCGTCCTCGCCGTGCCGACCCTGGCCGGGATCGGCTACCTTGCAATGGAAACGGGGGCGACCATGGTGCCCAAGCCTGACCTGGGGTTCTTCAAGGTCCTGGGATTCCTCACCCTCCCCGTCGCCGTGGCGCTGTTGGCCATGATGACTGCGCGCTCGACCGTCATGCGCAACCTGAAGCGGATGTCCTGATGAGCCGGCGTCCACGCCGCAGCACCCCGGTGGGGATGGGCCGGCTGTTGGCCATGGCGGTCATCGTCGCCGTCATCTGGGGCGTCGGTTTGTTCCAATTCGCCGACACCATTCCGTCGAAGGTCGAGGACCCGGGGACCCACACGGACGCCATCGTCGTCCTGACCGGCGGCAGCGGGCGGCTGGATGAGGGTTTGGACCTACTGGCCCGCGACCTGGCCGGGCAGTTGTTCGTGTCGGGGGTCTATCATGGCCTCGACGTGGAACGCCTGGTGCAGATTTCCAAGCGCGAACCCGAGGGTCTGGAACCCCGCATCGGCATCGGCAACGCCGTCAATACGGTGGGCAACGCGGCGGAAACGCGGGCCTGGATGGCCAAACGTGGGTTTACGTCGCTGCGCCTGGTGACCGGGGCCTATCACATGCCGCGCTCGCTCGCCGAATTCCATTTCTTCATGCCGGGGGCGACGGTCATTCCCAATCCGGTATTTCCCGAACATGTGAAGCAGAAGTACTGGTGGGCTTGGCCCGGCACGGCCAGCCTGATCGTCTCGGAATACAACAAGTGGCTGTTCGCCCGTGCCCGGCATTGGATTTCCAGCATCTTCGCGGCGCCCCGCACGATTCTGAAATGAGGGGGCCGGCCATGATCCTGGTCCGCTCGATCCTGTTCGGGGGGCTGTTCTTTCCGTGGAGCACGCTGTGTTCCATCTTCGTGCCGATTTCACTGATCTTTCCGCGCAAGTTCATGCAGACCATCGTCAAGGTCTGGGGCATCGGCGTGCGTTTTCTGCTGAAATGGGTGGTCGGGCTGAAGTGGCGGGCCGAGGGCCTGGGCAACGTTCCGCCGGGGCCCTGCGTGATCGCGTCCAAGCATCAAAGTGCGTGGGACACCATGGTGTTCCATGTCCTTCTGCCCGACCCGGTCTATGTCGTGAAGAAGGAACTGACGCGCATCCCGTTCTGGGGTTGGGGCTTCTACAAGGCGGGCTGCGTCGTGGTCGACCGCAAGGCGGGGGCCAAGGCGCTGAAGCATCTGGTCATCGGCGTGCAGGAAGCCCTGGCCCGCGGCAGTCAGGTCGTGATCTTCCCCGAGGGTACGCGCACCGCCCCCGACCAGAAGGTCGATTACCACCCGGGTATCGCCGCCATCTACCGCGACGCCAACGTGCCCGTGGTGCCCGTGGCGCTTGATTCCGGCCTGTTCTGGGGCCGCATGGCGGCGCTCAAATATCCCGGTGAGATCACCATCCGGTTCATGGAACCGATCCAGCCGGGCGGCGACCGCCGCGAATTCCTGGGCTTGCTGCAAGGCCGGGTCGAAGGCGAAAGCGCCAAACTGATGGCGGAAAAGCGCGCGCGTTATCCCTGGCTGCCCGCCCCCCGGCCCGCTGTGGAAAACGGGTAAAACTTCTCAATCGCCCGCTCAACACCGTGTTCCGGCGGCCCTTCCTGTGGGCCGTTCTGGGGGCTTTTTGCTGCTTCCTGTGGGAAACATAAAGAGAACAAAAAATTGACCCCCTGGGGGTAACCGCCTACACTTGTTGAAACTTTCCATCATCAAAGGATTACGGGCCCGTGTCTCAACCGCCTGCCACGCCGAGCGCGCCAATCGCCGCGATTTCCCAGCAGATCTGGGACATGAAGTACCGGTTGAAATCACCGGACGGCAGGCCCGTGGACAAGACCATCGACGACACCTGGAACCGGGTGGCGGGGGCCTTGGCGGCCAAGGAAGCCGATCCCGAGGTTTGGACGCCGCGCTTCAAGGACGCGCTTACCGGGTTCAAGTTCCTGCCCGCCGGGCGCATTATTTCCGGCGCGGGGACGGAGCGCATGGTGACCCTGTTCAACTGCTTCGTCATGGGCGAAATCCCCGACGACATGTCGGGCATCTTCGACAATTTGAAGGAAGCGGCCCTGACCATGCAGCAGGGCGGCGGCATCGGCTATGACTTCTCGACGCTCAGGCCCAAGGGATCCCTGGTCAAACGGGTCGGCGCGGATGCCTCGGGTCCGCTGTCGTTCATGGACGTGTGGGACAGCATGTGCCGCACCATCATGTCCGCCGGTTCGCGCCGGGGCGCCATGATGGCGACCATGCGCTGCGACCATCCGGACATCGAAGATTTCATCGCCGCCAAGCGGGAGCCCGGGCGCCTGCGGATGTTTAATCTGTCGGTCCTGGTGACCGATGATTTCATGCGCGCGGTCAAGGAAGACGCGCCGTGGGAATTGACCTTCGGCGGCACCGCCTATCGCACCCTGCCGGCCCGCGAGCTGTGGGACAAGATCATGCGCGGCACCTTCGCCTATGCGGAACCGGGCGTGATCTTCATCGACCGCATCAACGCGCGCAACAACCTGAATTATTGCGAAACCATCCACGCCACCAACCCCTGCGGCGAACAACCGCTGCCGCCTTACGGCGCCTGTCTGCTGGGCTCGGTCAATCTGGCGCGGCTGGTCGATCGGCCGTTCGAAGACGGGGCCGGGGTGGATGCCGAGGCCCTGGACAAACTGGTGCGCACGGCCGTGCGCATGATGGACAACGTGGTCGATGCGTCGAACTTCCCGTTGGAGGCCCAGCGCCACGAGGCCCAGGCCAAGCGCCGCATCGGGCTCGGGGTTACAGGCTTGGCCGATGCGCTGATCATGTGCGGCGCGCGCTATGGCGGATCACAGGCCGTGCGCCTGACCGAACAATGGCTGCGCGCGATCCAGCGTTCGGCCTATCTCGCCTCCGTCGATCTGGCCAAGGAAAAGGGCGCCTTCCCGCTCTATGACCGGGATGCTTATCTGGCCGGCGAACATGTTCAGACCCTGGACCAGGACGTGAAGGACGCCATCCATGAGCACGGCATCCGCAATGCGCTTTTGACCTCGGTCGCCCCCACGGGCACGATCTCGCTGTTCGCCGACAACGTATCCTCGGGGCTGGAGCCGGTGTTTTCCTTCAAATACACCCGCCGTGTGCTGATGCCCGACGGCACCCGCCGCGAGGAAGAAGTCACCGATTACGCCTACCGCCTGTTCAAGCGCATGCGCGGCGAGGATGCGGTGCTGACCGACGCCTTCGTCGATGCGCAAAGCCTTAGCCCCAACGACCATCTGGTCATGCAGGCGGCGGTGCAGAAATATATCGATTCCTCGATTTCCAAGACCATCAACGTGCCGGAAAGCATCGCCTTCGAGGACTTCAAGGATATCTACATGCAGGCCTACGACCTGGGCTGCAAGGGCTGCACCACCTATCGGCCCAACGACGTCACAGGGGCCGTGCTGGAGGTCAAGAAGGAAGCGAAGACCGACGAACCCGAATTGCCGCTGGAGCCCGCGACGCGCAAGGCGCTGCCCGTCGACGAAGGGGATTCCGGCTCCGTCGTGCGCATGTTCCAGCCCCTTGACCGGCCGGGCGAACTGCCCGGGCGGACCTACAAGGTCAAATGGCCGGAAAGCGACCATGCGCTCTACATCACCATCAACGACGTGATGGACGACTCAGGCCGCATCCGCCCGTTCGAGATTTTCATCAACTCCAAGAACACGGAACATTACGCCTGGACCGTGGCGCTCACGCGCATGATCTCCGCCGTGTTCCGGCGCGGCGGCGACGTGTCCTTCGTGGTCGAGGAACTGAAGGCCGTGTTCGATCCGCGCGGCGGGCAATGGATGGGCGGACGCTACGTGCCGTCGCTGCTGGCCGCCATCGGCGGGGTCATCGAACAGCACATGATCCAGTCCGGCTTCCTGCCCAACCCGGACAAGGACAAGCAGGACCGTGACGCCCAGGAACTGCCCAAGGCGGTCGGCCAGGACGGCCCGCTGCTGTCCGGCGCGGCCCCCTTCCGGCAATGCCCGAAATGCGCCCAGGCCTCCCTGATGCGCCAGGAAGGCTGCGATACCTGCACGTCCTGTGGGTATTCGAAGTGCGGGTGATTTAATTTTGGATGTGCGGCCGCCGAGTTATGAGTTCCTCGCTCTCGGCAATTCATTGCTTACGGACTTCTCGTGGATTGATAGCACTATAAACGTCGCCGCAATCCTTCTAGGTGCACTAATTGTGAAATGGCAAGTGCGCCAAAACGCCAGAGAGCAACTACGACTCCAAATCTACCACGAGATTAGTCGTATCAGCCATGAGTTGATGTTAGCGGAAACTAAAGCAACCTCGTTCGTCAACGACGTTTCTATGAAGCTTCGGCTGTTGCAAGACCCAGCACTTCAAGCGCTTTTGCCATCGTATCAGGAATTGCGGGCGTCAAAATTTACCGACCTTGATTATGCGGTGTCTTCTGCCGCGATCAACGTAATTACAGTGTTAGAAAAATACGAAATTGCATGCCCTGAACTCAAAATTTTCCGGACAGCGATCAATGTTGTGGGATCTGATGTCCAAAAATCTCATCGCAAGATTTTTGGCGAGTATCTGAAGGCATTTTCTGTCGAAGTGCAGACTTCAGGGCCAACTTCGATTGAAACCACAGTGATCCATAAACCAATTCCAACCGGCGAGAATCTGGAGCGGATTCAGGCGGTGGCTAGTGAATATGTCGATGCAATATCTCGATATGGTGAAATCTCGTTTGACCTCGATGTCGAATCTCAAAACCTCCTTTTAGGTGGCCTGTTCGACTATCGCGTCCCAAGGCGGACACCTGGAGATCCAAACAAAATTGTTATTACCCTAGATCGTACTAAAGCAGAAAATTTGATGCGGTATTTCGAAAACGAAACTGATTGGGGAAAAGAAAAAAAAGAGATCGAAAAGCGAGTGAAGGAAATGCATCCACGTTCAGATGACTGAGTTCAAATTCAGTACGTTTCCAAAACTCGTTTTAAAACTTTTTCCACACCGACATCCCGGATGCCCATCTCGTGCAGATGGGCGACGGTGTTCTTCAGGTAATCGACGCAGGCGCCGCGCCGGCCATGGCCCTGGGCGACCATGCGGGCGGCTTCGGCCACGGGACGGGTCCCGGCATAATAAGCGTTGGCGTGATTGACCACGAAGGCGGCCCCCGTGACGGTCTCCGCGCCGACGGTCATCTTCAGCCAGCGCAGATGGTATTCCCCCTCCGACGTTTCGCGCTTGTGCAGATGGGCCAGCACGGTCTCGCGGTCGCGGCCGCGAACGCGGAAGCCGAGCCCCCGGCACGACCCGCCCCGGTCGAGGCCCAGGACCAGCCCCGGTATCTCACGCGTGCCCCGATAGTCGAAGGAATAGAGGCAAAGCGCGCGGTGATAGCCATACAGCCGGGCGGGGCGCGTTTCCGCGTAAGGGAAATCCGCGTCCCACATCAGCGAGCCATAGGCGAACAGCCAGAAATCGTCGGTCGGTGTCGGCATGTCCCATTGTTAGCCGCCATGTCCGCTTGCCGCCAGGGAGAATCCCGGCCCCCCTCACCCTAACCCTCTCCCCCTGGGGGGAGAGGGGACGTTCGCCCAATCTTTCTTCCTCTCTCCCCTGGGAGAGGGGACGTTCGCCCAATCTTTCTCCCTCTCCCCCGCCTTGGTGGGGGAGAGGGCCGGGGTGAGGGGGGGCTGAGTACGACCCTTTCGTGCCTTGGTCCATTGCGCCTATAACGGGCCATGGCTTTTACACCCCGCCGATCCCTGGACCGCCTGCGCACGGCACCACCGCTGGCGCGCCGTATCGCCGTGGCCTTGCCGCTGGTGGCGATCCTGGGTTACGCCGTGTTCTGGTTCACGGTCGCGGGCGTCGCGGAACAACAGGTCCGCGCCTGGACCCAGGCCCAAGCGGCGCACGGCGTCACGATCACCCATGGCGCCCTGGTGACCGGCGGCTTTCCTTTTCGCGTCGACGTCCGCATCGCGGCCCCCGCCGCCGCCTGGCCGGGCGGAACCTGGCGCGGCCCGGAGCTGATGCTGTCGGCCGCACCCTGGGACTGGCGGCGCCTCAACTGGCGTGGCGACGGCGTGCATGACGTGACCTGGACGGGTAAGGACGACAAGGTGCATCAGGCGGCGCTGACCGCCCGCCACCTGGAAGGCTGGGGCGAGGCGGGCAGGGGCGGCCTGCCCCGCGTCGAGGCCTGGCTGACCGATGGGTCGCTGGCACTTGCCGGGGGCACGGTCACGGCGCGCGGGCTGTTGGTCCAGATCCTGCCGCCCGGCCCCGATGATGCGGAGGCCCCCAGTGACGATACGCCGCGTCTGCCCATTTCCCTTGATGCCAAGGGCGTGACTCTGCCGCCCGACCAGGCCACGGCGCTGGGCGATACCATCGACCGCCTGGCCCTGGAAACGTCCCTCAACGGCCCCATCGGCAAAGGGCCCTGGCCCGCGCCGGCGCTGGCCTGGCGCGACGCGGGCGGGGTGCTGGAAATCAAGCAGCTGGGCATCGTTCACGGGCCCCTGAACCTGACGGGGGAGGGGACGCTTGCCATCGATCCCGCGGGCCAGCCCGAAGGGGCCTTCACCGCCCGCGTCACCGGGTTCGCGGAAACGGTCGAGGCGCTTCGCAAGGCGGGCATCGTCGACAAACGCGCCGCCGATACCGTGCAGGTGATTCTGGGGTTGTTGTCCAAGGGGCCGGTGGGCGGGCCCCGGACTCTTGATATTCCGATGACCCTGCAGGACCGCACGCTCAGCCTGGGGGCGGTGCCGTTGCTGCGCCTCAAGCCCGTCGATTGGTTCACGCCATCCGGTTCCTGACCCGGCCGGTTCGAAATCGGCTGGCCGGTCTGCTATGCTGGGGCTCATGATCCGCGCCTTGGTCCTCATGGTTCTGCTGACGGTGGCCACCCCGGCCCCGGCCGGCGATGCGGCCAAGGCCCGCCCGCCCGCGCCGCAGAACGGCCCCTACTATTCCGGCCAATTGCTGGTTGCCGGGCCCACCATGCCCGACCCGCGTTTTCAGGGGGCGGTGATCTATCTTGCCGATCACGATGTCGAGGGCGCTTTCGGCCTGATCGTCAACCGCCCCGTGGGCGAAGGCCCGGTGCGGGATTTTCTGCTCGGCCTCGGCATGAAACCGGACCTCTCGGAAGACTTCACCGGCGACGTGCGCATCCATGCCGGCGGGCCGGTCGAGCCGGGGGCGGGGTTCGTGCTGCATACCAACGACTATCAGACAGAAACCACGGGCATGCTCCGTGGCAAGGTCGCGGTGACGGCCAGCCTGAAGGCGGTCAAGGACATCGGCCTCGGCAAGGGGCCGCGCCGCTATCTGATCCTGCTGGGCTATACCGGTTGGACATCGGGGCAGTTGGAGGCCGAAATGCGCCGGGGCGACTGGCAGATCGCGCCCTATGACGAGGACACGGTGTTCGCCGCGGACGACGCCGGAAAATGGGACCGGGCGCGGAAGGCGTCCGGCATCCCGATGTAGGCGCCGGCACAAGGCGGTGCCGGGCCACCCGCCGTTGACTTGGCCGAGGCGGGGAATTAGCGTCCCGGCAGATTGAAAGGAACCCTGCTGGTGACGGCAGCCGCTGACACGCTCCGACCTAGGAACCATCACCGCGCCACGGGCGCGGTCCTGCTGGCGGGCTTGTGGCTGAAGGTCTTCGTCGTCGCCCTGGGATTGGCGCAGCCTACGCGGGCCGCCGATGATGGGGCGAACCAAGCCGAACAAGACCTGTTGGCGGCTTTGCACGTCATCTGCACTGCGGGTGGGGTTAAGGTTTTCGGATCATCCGAGGACGATGGCGACAGTGACTCAACACCTGCCGTCATGGACCTGCTCGACTGTGCACGCTGCTGTTGCACGCCTGTTCATGGGATGGCGCTGGCGCAGGATGTCGGCTTGGTTCAGGGGCCAGCGTTGGCGACAGTTCTGCCCCCGGCTCGATCCCTGATCGTGGGGCAAGTCAGCGATAATCCGGGCAATCCCCGCGCCCCGCCGGCCCTGGTCCTTGTCTGATTAACGCCGACGTATTCCGAGGGCATTGGCCCTCACCGATTTCAAGGACTGACCATGATGAAGACCAAGACAAACCGCCCGCTGGCGGCGCTGTTCGCCGCCGTTCTGACCTTTTCCCTGCCCGCCCTTGTTCAGGCGCATGACGCAAAAACCCACGACGCTACGGCTCAACACGGCATCGCCGTCACCGGCGCCTGGGCCCGGCCGACCATCGCCAAGATGCGCATCTCCGCCGCCTACTTCCAGGCTGTGACCACGGGCGGGGAGGACAAGCTGATCGCGGCCAAGACCGCCAATGCGGACAAGGCCGAACTGCACCAGCACATCATGGAAAACGGCATCGCCAAGATGCGCCCGGTCGACAGCGTCGCCATCGCCCCGGGCACGCCCGTGGTGTTTCAGCCGGGGGGCTATCACGTCATGATCATGGGCCTGAAGGGGCCCTTGAACGAGGGTGACAGCTTTCCCCTGACCCTGACCTTTGAAAAGGCGGGCGATGTGACCGTCAATGTCATGGTGATGAAGAAAGCCGCCCAAGGTCACGGCAACATGGACCACGGCACCCATAAGCACTGATGCCTGAACGCCGCCGCCGGGGTGTGGGGATTACGCCTGCTTGGCGTCGATCACGCTCCGGCGCACGGCGCGGGTGCGGGTGAAGACCTCTTCCAGTCCGTCGCCGTCACCCTTGCGGATCATGCGCTGCATGGCGGTCAGGTCCTCGGTAAAGCGGCCGAGGATTTCCAGCACCGCTTCCCGGTTGGTCAGAAAGATGTCGCGCCACATCACCGGGTCGGAGGCCGCGATGCGGGTGAAGTCGCGAAAGCCCGTGGCCGAATATTCGATCACTTCTTTTTGCAAATCCGTGGACAGCTGGGTCGCCGTGTCGACGATGGTATAGGCGATCAGGTGCGGCAGGTGCGAGGTGATGGCCAGGACCTGATCGTGATGGGCCGGGTCCATGACCTCGACCTTGGAGCCGGCGCGCTGCCACAGGTCGGTGACCTTGGCGACCGCGGCCGCGTCCGTCCCGGCCTCGGGCGTCAACAGATGCCAGCGGCCTTCGAACAGTTCAGGGAAGCCCGATTCCGGGCCGGAATGCTCGGTCCCCGCCAACGGGTGGCCCGGCACCAAATGCACGCCCGTGGGCAGGTGCGGTTTGATGGCATCGATGGCGGCCCGTTTCACGGAGCCCACATCGGTGACGATGGCGCCCGGCTTCAGGGCCGGGGCGATGGCCTCGGCCACGGCGGCATAGGCGCCCAAGGGCGTGCAGATCACGACGATGTCGGCATCGCGTGCGGCTTCGGCGGGGTCGGTCGTGACCTGATCGGCCAGGTCCAGCCGCAGGGCGGCGTCCAGGGTTTCCTGACGGCGCGCGGCCACGGCGATCTCGCCGGCCAGGCCGTCGCGGCGCACGACACGGGCCAGGGATGATCCGATCAACCCGATCCCGATGAACGCCATGCGGTTGAATATTGGCGTGCTCATGTGTCGGCCCCCATGAAGTCGCGAAGGGCGGCGATCACCGCCTCCATCTCATCGGCCTTGCCGATGGTGATGCGCAGGCAGTCCGGCAGGCCGTAGCCCGCGACCCGGCGCGCGATGATGCCGTTGGATTTCAGATGCTCGTCGGCGGCCTCGGCCGTCGCGACGTCCGTGAACCGGACCAGAACGAAATTGCCGACCCCGTCGGGCACGAACAAGCCCAATTGGCGGAGCGCGTCCTGGGTGCGCTTCAGCCACTCATCATTATGGGCCCGGGACATGTCGGTGAAGGCCGTGTCGTTGAAGGCGGCCAGGCCCGCCATCTGGGCCGGGACCGAGACGTTGAAGGGACCGCGCACGCGGTTGAGCACGGCGGCGACCGCTTCGGGCATATAGGCCCATCCCAGACGCGCGCCCCCCAGGCCGTACATTTTCGAGAACGTGCGGGTCATCACCACGTTGTCGGCGTCCCGCACCATGTCCATGCCGTCCGTGTAGGTGGGCGTGCCGGTGACGTATTCCGCATAGGCGGCGTCGACGATCAGAAGAATGTCGTCGCGCAGGCCGCCCCGCAGGCGCGCAAGTTCGTCCACGGTCAGGTAGGTGCCGGTCGGGTTGTTGGGGTTGGCGACGAACACAAGGCGCGTGTTGTCCGTCACCGCCGCCAGCAGGTTGTCGACGTCCGCTTTCAGGTCCGTTTCCGGCGCCTTCACGGGCGTCGCCCCCGCGGCCATGGCGGAAATGCCGTACATCAGGAAGCCGTGTTCGGAATACAGAACCTCGTCCCCCGGGCCGACATAGGCCTGGCACAGCATGTTGATGATCTCGTCCGATCCGGCGCCCAGCACGATGCGCTGGGGCTCCAGACCATATCGCGCGGCGATGGCGGCGCGCAGGTCCGGCGCATGGCCGTCGGGATAGCGGTGGATGGTCAAGGCGGCTTCCGCCAGCGCCTTGACGGCGGCCGGGCTGGGGCCGAAAGCGCCCTCGTTGGACGACAGCTTGATGACCTTCTCGGCGCCCGCGATCTTGCTTTCACCGCCCTTGTAGGGGGCGATGTTCAGGATGCCGGGCTGCGGGCGGGGCGTGGTCATCGCTTTTTCCCCGGGTCCAGTTCCTGCGGGCCCAGCGGCGTGGCGCAGGCGCCCAAGTGAATGACCCGGCTGACCTTGCCTTTGACGTTTTCCTTCAGGGCGTCCAGATGTCCCTTTTCCGGATCGACGAAGCCGAACACCTCGACCAGATGGATCCAGGCGGCCGGGCGTGCCGGTTCGTGCCAAAGCTGGTTGTACACGGGCGAAAAGCCGAGCCCGTTGAGGGCCTTGCCGATCGTGCGGAAGGGAATGTCCTCTTCACATTCGACCGCCAGATAGGTGCGGTCGCGGCCGGTCGGCTCGGGCTTGACCAGCGGGCAGATGACGAGCGCTTCCAGGCCCTGGGCCTCGAACCCGTTGCCGGGCCCGGCGAAGGGCAGGCGGGCGATGATGCGGGGCGCGTCCTCGGCCGTCGACACCAGATGACGCCACCACTGGTCGGAGTCCTGATCGTTGCGCGGCAGGGGCAGCACGCCGAGCGTGTATTCCTGGCGCTGCACGGCCTCGACCACCCTGGCAGAGGTGGTGAACCGGCGCATGGGCGTGAAGCTGCCGTATTGATCGCGCGTCATGTCCCAGTATCCGGTCTGGTTTTCCGGAACCATGACGGCCACGGAAAACGGGCCTTCGAAGCTTAGGGTCGCGACGATCAATTCGCGCCAGATGCGGGTCAGCTCGCGGCGCGGAAAGGGGCCCTTGTGGTTCTCCATCAGGCGATAAATGATTTCCGCCTCGCGGGCCGGCCGGATCTTGACGCTTTCGCCCTTTTTGATCTCGCGCACGTTCTCCACCACCTGGGTCCGCTGCATGATCAGGTCATGGAGCTGCTCATCGATGTCGTCGATCTGTTGGCGCAGGTCGGCAAGCGTGGGTTTGCGGGGCTTTGTCATGATGTTTCGGGTCGTTGGTGGTGGCGGGGAGCTGCGTAGTGATACTGGGATGGTGGGCGGAAATCAAAGGCAAATCAGGTGCTAACGCGCGCCCGGCCCCGGTTTCAGGCGGACCCGCCCGGCGGCGGCGCCCCGCCGTTCGGGCATGGGAAGGTAGGCACGCCGGCCGCGCGCCGGGTGGGCCGGGGTCGCGGCATAGATCTGTTTGACCGCCTCCATGACCACGACGCCGGCGAAAGACCCCCACAACACGGCGCCCGCGCGCTCCCAGGCCGGGGCCGAGCGGACCAGAAGCGCCGTGCGGAACGGCGGCATGTAAAGGGCCCGGTCGGTGGTCAGTGGCGTGAACATGGATTCCCTGAGCAGGCGCGACAGCTGGCGTGGCGAGAACGGCCGGCCATGCCCGAAGGGCGTGCGCTCGAACCGTGCCCACAGACCCGACCGGTTGGGCACAACCACCATCAGCCGCCCGGAATCGGTCAGCACCCGCCAGATTTCCCGCATCAGAGGTTCAACCTGTTCGGCGCATTCCAGGGCGTGGACCAGGACGATGCGGTCCATGGACAGGTCGGGAAAGGGCAGTTCCAATTCATCCACCAAGGCCGCCTGACCGCCGCCCTGGGCGGGCCAGCGCAGCACCCCCTGGCGCGCCGGCATGGCGGCGATGACGCGGTCGGCCTCGTCGCGGAAGCCTTCCAGATAGGGTGCGGCATAGCCGATGCCCAAAATGCGCTGGCCCTTCATGTCGGGCCACATGGCGCGCATCTTGCGCCGGATCATGCGCCGCGCCGCCTGCCCCAGGGGGGCGGCGTAAAAATCGCGCAGGTCTACAACGTCGATCCACATGGGGCGGCAGCATAGAGCATTCGCAGCCCGCTCAAAACGCCCAGTGCAAGTTCATCCGGCGTGGCACAGGGCGAGGACGGGTGTTATTGTCGCCGCCAAACGACCACCCCTATCCCGGAGACACCTAATCCATGAAACTTCGCTATTCCCCGACCTCGCCCTTCGTCCGTAAGGTCATCGTCACGGCCATCGAAACCGGCCTGGATAACCAGATCGAGCGCATCAACACCAACGTTTGGGCGCCGGACACGGACATCGGCACGGACAACCCGGTCGGCAAGGTGCCGACCCTGATCACCGACGGCGGCGAAATCCTCTATGATTCCTCCGTCATCTGCGAATACCTGGACAGCCTGCATGACGGCCAGAAGCTGTTTCCCGCCGTGGGCGGTGCCCGCTGGCAGGCGCTGCGCCTCAACGCGCTGGGCGACGGCATGTGCGAAACCGGTATCCGGAGGCTGCTCGAAGGGCGGTTCTGGAAGGAAAGCCCGCGTCAGGATTGGATCGACCGCGCCAACAAGGGGCTCGGCCGTTGTTTCAAGGCGCTTGAGGACGATGCGGGCGCGCTCGCCGGTCCGGTCACCATCGGCCAGGTTTCCATCGGCTGCGCCATCGGCTGGCTCGACATGCGGTTCAATGATCTCGGCTGGCGCGACGATTGCCCGGCCGTCGCCGATTGGTATGCCGGATTCTCGGCCCGCCCGTCCATGACGGCGACCGAGCCCAAGGAATAACCGGAACCGGACGGAGACAAGGGGGGGCAAGTGCAGGCAGCCGACATCATCAAGGCCCTGAACCTGGCCCCCCATCCGGAAGGCGGTCACTTCCGGGAAATTCACCGCGATGCGCCGCCGGGCGGCGGGCGCGGGGCCGTGACCAGCATCTATTACCTGCTGGCGGCGGGTGAGCGGTCTCATTGGCATCGGGTCGATGCCGTGGAAATCTGGAACTTTCATGCCGCCGGCGGGACAGGGGTGGCGGGCCTCTCTCTCGGCTTGTCGCCGGACGGAAAGTCGGTGCAAACCCATCTACTAGGAGAAAACCTGATCGCCGGGCAATCGCCTCAGGCGGTCGTGCCGGCCGATTGGTGGCAGGCGGCGGCGCTTGCCGACGCGTCGCCGGGCGGCTGGGTCCTGGTCGGCTGCACGGTCGCCCCGGCCTTCGATTTTACCGGATTCGAAATGGCGCCTCCCGGCTGGGCGCCGGAAGACTGGAAATCCTAGGGTGCTGGGCCTAACGTAAAGGCGACTGACAATTTTCCGGTGGAGGCCGCCATGGCCGCCGACAAGACCCTGCACGGCGTGGGCAACCTGGGGGCCCTTTTGGTCCGGGCTTTTCGCTGGTTCGAGGAAGGCCTGGCGTCGGACCCTGACACGTCCCATCTGCCGCGCCTGTCCGGCACCCAATTCATGACTTTGGCATCCCTTGACGACGACGGCACCTCGATCGCCGAACTGGCCCGACGCGTCGGCGTGACCCGTCAGGCCATGCATCAGCAGATCGGTGAGATGGAAAAGGCGGCGCTGGTCGAACTGGTCGATAGCGCCACGGACCGGCGGGTCAAGCTGGTCAAGTTGTCCCTGCTTGGCCGCACCCTGGATCAGAAGGCCGCCCAGGCCATCGCCGACCTGGAAAAGGAACTGACCCGACGCATCGGCAAGGATGCCGTTTCCGGCCTGCGCGCCAACCTGTCCGTCGATTGGGGCGCGCCGGGGAAATCCGCAGCCAAGGCCTGACAAAGTGCCGGGCCAGGGCGCGAATTTCACTTGCTTCATTCAAGCGACCGCATAGATTCCGTGAAAGCAGGGCGGCCGCGCCAGCCGGGACAAAACGGAAGTGACAATGGTCAAGAAATCGTTCTTCACGAAGCTTTTCAATGATGACGACGACGAAGAGTCGGTGGAGGACATCGACCGCCGCCTCGCCAAGGAACTCGCCGAGATCGAGAGCATGGAGGTCGAAGACCTCGAAGGTGCGCGCACGATGATGGCGGACTGGGAGAGCGCTGGCGCCTGCATCTATCTGATGGACCTGGCGCCCCTCTACGCCCTGATCGGCGGTCGCGAGGGCATGCTGGGCAAGCGCCTGCCCGACGCCTGCTGCCATATCTTTGACCGCATGGTCACGGCGAAGGACGGCCGCTCCCGCATGCGGGGCGACTATTTCGTCATGAGCTTCCTGTCGCTGTCGCGGGAGGCCGGGTTCGTCAAGGCGGCCCAGGTCATCAACGGCATCGGCCTGCAGACCATCGGCGAACGTTTCAAGACCATCGAAGTGCCCAACCTGCTGGTCGCGGCGGATCCCACGGATCTGACCAACGACAACGGCGAGTTCGACCCGGCCAAGGCCAAGACGCAGATCGAGTCCGGCGGCTCGGGCGTCGCCCTCGGCAATCTGGGCGCCGATGCGCCCGTGTGGCTCAAGATTTCCGTGACCAAGGCGAAGAAGGCCGCCCAGATGGTGTCCATTGCCAAGGGGCGGGGCGGCCAGGACATGGATAGTTCGCGCCCGCGCCGCCGTGGCGATCCCGGCTGGGCCGACACGCGAAGCGACCGCCGGGTCAGGATTTCCAACGATCCCATGCAGATGGAACGGCGGCGGGGTCGTGACCGGCGGGTGAACAAGTAACGCCGGCGGGCGCTACCGGATTATCGGTTTTCCTTGGCGGGACTGAACATTTCCTTCGACGCCAGCACGGCGCCGCCGACGATCAGGAGACACCCCAGACCGACCGACAGCGTGGCCGCGCCCTTCCCGAAGACGATCAGCAGCAAGGTGGATATCAGCGGCGCGGCATAGGCCAATGCCCCCAGCACCTGGATGTCGCCGTGCTTGGTGCCGTGATCCCAGGCGAAGAAGGCGGCCCCCACGGGCAGCAGGCCCAGACCCAGCACGGCCAGCCACTGGCCCGGTTCTGCGGGCCAGACCGTCGCCTCGAAGGCGATGTGGCTGAGAGCGGCAAGAACGGCCGTCGCGGCACAGAAGCCGCCGACTGTATCCGTGGGCACGGCCCCGAACCGCCGGTTGACGATGGAATAGGCGGACCAGGTCAGGGCCCCGGCCCCCGCCATGGCGTAACCCAGCGCATGTTCCGACTTGAAGCCGCCGATACCCGCCCCGTCGGTGACGAGCACCACCGTGCCCGCCAGACCCGCCAGCGTTCCCGCCACATGCCACCAGCGCAGCCGCTCTCCCGGCAGCAGGGCCGAGAACAGCACGATCAACAGCGGCCACAGATAGGCGATCAGCCCGGCCTCCACCGGCGGTGCATTGCGCAGCGCCATGAAGTAGAAGAAGTGGTAGCCGAACAGCCCGCACACGCCCAAGGCCCAGGCGCCCCAGGGCTGGCGCAGGAAGACCCCCGGCCGTTCGCCTTTGATGATCCATTTGAGGACGATCATCGCCGTGGCGACGGTGAAGCTCAGGGCGACCAGCTGAAACGGCGGCACGGCCCCGGTCAGCGTGGTCAGCAGCGCCAGCATGCCCCACATGAGGACCGCCATGCCCCCGGTCAGGGTCGCTTTCGTGCGCGCCGTGGCGGCGGTGGTCACGGCAGGAACTTCACGACCTTGAGCCGCCCGCCCGGCGCGATTACCGCTTCGGGCCGGCCATCGCCATCCAGATCCTGGACCACCACGGCCAGGTCGATGGCGTCGGTGTTCACGACCTCGGCCAGTTGGCGGAAGGTGCCGAAGGCGAAGGTGACGACACGCAGGTTGCGCCGGGCCGCATCGGGGACGATCAGGTCGGGGATGCCGTCGCCATCCATGTCGGCGACGTCGGACAGGCCCAATTCAGGGGAGCCGATGGCGTGGTTGGAAAAGCCCTCGGCCTGATGCTCGACCACCAGCCGCTCGCCCCGCCATTCGTACAGTTTCAGCACCGCGCCGACATGGGGTGTCACGACGGCGGCGATTTCCTTGCGCCCGTCGCCGTCGAAATCGCCGACGCCGACGGGGTTGAGCCAGCGGAAGGGCTGGCCGATGGGCTCCGATTCCGCGGCCTGGCGCAGGCCCCGGTCCGAGGTTTCGATGACGGCCAGCGCCGCCCCCGCCTTGGTGTAGCTTTTGACGGCCAGGATTTCGTCGACCCCGTCGCCGTCGATGTCGACGATGCGGGGGGCGCGGTCCTCGAACACGGCCTGGGTGGTCAGGTCGAGGGTTTCCAGGTATCCGCCCTTGAGCCGCAGCGCCAGCCCCCCGGCCTCGATCGCGTCGCCCAGCACGCCGTGGCCGTAACGATCCGTCGGCTTGCGGTACCAGGCGGCGCGGATGTTGCGGGTGCCGGTGACGACGATTTCGTCGGGCATGGGGCTGCTGTCGTTCGACCCCACGGGGGCAAGGGGCTCGGGGCGGGGCGTCAGGGTCACCCCCTGTTCGTCCAGGCCGACCCTATGGTGGCTGCCGTCGGCGAGGCGGATGACGGCGGCGCCGTCGATGCGGCCGACCCAGGTCACGGGATGGGGCAGTTCCGCGCCGAACTCACGCACCTCCATCGCCTCGGCGGAGGCGGCGGCGCTGAGGACAGCAGTGAGGGCGAACAGAAAAACGGCGCGTATCATGACGCGCCGTCTTAACCCAGGTTCATGGCGGATGCCAGCGGATAGGGGGCGACGCTGAAATGCTCTCCCGCCGTCATGGCCGGGCTTGACCCGGCCATCCACATGGACCCCCGGGTCAAGCCCGGGGATGACGGGATTTCTGCAATGTTATGTAGCAAAGACACCTAGCCTTGCTGCAAAAGAAAACGGAGCCCGAAGGCTCCGCTATTGGCAGCGGACGACCTAGGAGATCATGCGGCGCTTGCGGCCCGATATGCCCTGACTGCCACGATAAAGAAGCGAAAAGCTAGGGCGATTGACGTTAGAGGACGGCATGAGATGCCGTCCTCATTTTTTGAAATCGAAAAAGCGGTCCAAAAAGACAAGAATGTCAGCGTCGTCGTAGCCCAGTAGGCGGCCGATCTCGGTTTCCAATTCCGGCGTGGTTGGAACCCGTTCGACGAAAAACGCGCGCTGCAGTTCTATTAATCGTTCCATTCGCCATTCTTCACCGGGCAGCGCATAGAAATAGCAACGCATGCTCGGCAGCTTTGGATGGGACAACGGGATGACGATCTCACGTTTGATGAACCTGCCTTCGGTCACGTAGGGGTCGAAGGAAATCTCAGGTGGCTCCATGCCTTCCGGAAGGTCATCATTGAACATGGCGAGCGGCTTCTCGCCAGCGAGCATGAGTTCCAATTCCCGCCCCTCATGAGGGCCGATACCGGCGGGCGACTCATCATCGTTTGCGTCAGAAGGCTCCATGAACTCAAAAATAGCAGAGCGGAATTTGATCGAATAGGTGATGAATCCGGCCCGTTTCGCGCGCTATGCCTCATGGCTAGCAAGGCGAGCGGGATCGGGGGCCGGAAGGAGAAAGATGTATTCCTCGGGTCGAAGTTGCCTGCCCGAAGTCGGGGCTTCGAGCAGGCGACCTTGGGGCCTGGGGCGACGGGAACAGATAGAACAGGGCGCTTACGCCATGTACTGCCCGCCGTTGGCCGACAGGGTCGAGCCGGTGATGAACCCCGCCTCGTCCGAGGCCAGGAACACGACGCAGCGGGCGATTTCCTCGGCCTGGCCCAGGCGGCCCACGGGAATCTGCGGGATGACTTTGGTGTCCAGCACTTCCTTAGGCACGGCCATGACCATTTCCGTGGCGATGTAGCCGGGCGCGATGGCGTTCACGGTGATGCCCTTGGACGCCGTTTCCAGGGCCAGGGCCTTGGTGAAGCCCAGGTCGCCGGCCTTGGCGGCGGCATAGTTGGTTTGCCCGAATTGTCCCTTCTGACCGTTGATCGAGCTGATCGACACGATCCGCCCGAAGCCCGCACCCCGCATGTCGTCAATGACGTTGCGCGTGAGGTTGAACAGGCCGGACAGGTTGGTGTTGATCACCGCGTCCCACTGTTCTTTGCTCATCTTGTGCAGCGGCACGTCGCGGGTGATGCCGGCGTTGTTGACCAGCACTTCCACGGCACCCAAGTCGGCTTTGATCTGGGTCAGGGCAGCGGCGACGGCGTCGAAGTCGCCGACGTCGAACTTGTAGACGGGAATGCCCGTTTCGTCCTTGAACTTGGCGGCGGCCTCGTCATTGCCGGCGTAATTGGCGGCGACGGTGTATCCGGCATCCTTCAGGGCAACGCTGATTGCCTTGCCGATCCCGCGGGTGCCCCCGGTAACCAATGCGACGCGTCCCATGTCACTCTCCCTTGAACTTTATGGCGAAAAGGGGCGCCGCCTCCCCTGCCGATCGGCGCCCCGTTATTTTCTGCGTGTTAGTCGCGTTCGACGCACATGGCGATGCCCATGCCACCGCCGATGCACAAAGTGGCCAAGCCCTTCTTGGCGTCGCGTTTTTGCATTTCGTACAGCAGCGTGGTCAGCACCCGCGTGCCGGAAGCCCCCACCGGGTGGCCCAGCGCAATGGCGCCGCCGTTGACGTTGACCTTGGCGGTATCCCATCCCAGGTCTTTGTTGACGGCGCAGGCCTGGGCGGCGAAGGCTTCGTTGGCTTCGATCAGGTCCAGGTCGCCGATCGACCAGCCGGCCTTTGCCAGGGCGGCCTTGGAGGCCGGGATCGGGCCCGTGCCCATGACGGCGGGATCGACGCCGGCGGTGGCCCAGGAAACGATGCGGGCCAGCGGCGTGATGCCGCGCTTTTCGGCGTTTTTCAGGGTCATCAGGACGGTCGCGGCGGCACCGTCGTTGATGCCGGACGCGTTGCCGGCGGTCACCGTGCCTTCCTTGTCGAAGGCGGTGCGCATGCCGGCCAGTGCTTCGGCCGTGGTGCCCGGCTTGGGATGTTCGTCCGTATCGACCACCGTCTCGCCCTTGCGGGATTTGATGGTGACGGGGCAGATCTCGTCCTTGAATCTGCCGGCTTCCATGGCGGCGGCGGCCTTCTGCTGCGACGACAGGGCGAAGGCGTCCTGTTCATCACGCGTCAGCTGCCAGCGCTGGGCCACGTTTTCCGCCGTGGTGCCCATGTGGTAGCCGTGGAAGGCGTCGGTCAGGCCGTCCTTGATCATGCTGTCGATCATTTCGGCCGACCCCATCTTGGTGCCGTTCCGCATGTTCATCACATGGGGGGCCTGGCTCATGCTTTCCTGGCCGCCGGCGACGATCACGTCGGCATCGCCAAGCTTGATGGCCTGGAAGCCGAGCGCCACGGTGCGCAGGCCCGAGCCGCACAGCTGATTGATACCGTAGGCCGTGGCTTCCACCGGGATGCCGGCGTTGACGGCGGCCTGGCGGGCCGGGTTCTGGCCGGCGCCGGCCTGCAGAATCTGGCCCATGATGACTTCGTTGACGTCCTCGGGCGCGACGCCGGCGCGCTCAAGCGCGGCGCGGATGGCGACTTCGCCCAGGTAATGGGCGGGGACGGAACTGAGGCCACCGTTGAAGGCGCCGATGGCGGTGCGTGCGGCGCTGGCGATTACGACTTCAGACATTGTTCTCTCTCCTCAACATGAATACATCCCCCAAGCATGGACCGTGGCCCCGCGAGGCGGCTGCAAAAACGCGGCTTCGCGGTGCCGCGCTGAATTGAAACCGTTTGGATGTTTGCCTTGCGTGGCCGTTTTAGACGGCCTTCGTCCCTCTGTCGGTTATATGGCGCATCCCTGATGGATACAAGGATGATCCCTGGGCCACCTTGACGCAGGTCAAGATGTGGGCGTGGAGGCGGATAAAAGCCAGTCCGACAGCGGTGTAAACAGCATTTCATGCGCGCTGCTGCCGGTGACCAGGCCGATATGTCCGGCGTTGATCGGCAGCACCCTGGCGTCGGGCAGGCCGGACGCCAAGGCGTGGCTCGATCCCGGCGGCACGAGATGGTCCTTTTCCGGGACCACGACCAGGGCGGGGCAGGAGACCCGGTCCGGGCGGATGACGTCGCCGCCGACGATCCATTCGCCCCGGGGCGGCGTGTTGCGCAAGTGCCAGTCACGAAAGCATTCGAGCGCCACCGGCCCGGCCAGAACGATGCCGTCGTTGAGCCAGTCCTCCAACTGCACGAAGCGCCTGGCGGCCTGGGTGTCCGGGGGCATCTCGGCGAAGCGGCGGAACTTGGCGGGGGTCATGTAGGGATCCAGGCCCGCGAACATGGCCTGCATCATGTCGACGGGCAGCACGCCGGCTTTGGCCACCGTGTCCTCCAGCCGGGGCATCATGCCCGCGAGCACGCGCACCAGATCGCCCTGGGCGACGTGAAAATCCCAGGGCGTGGCCAGCGTCACCAGGGCGCCGACGTGCTTGGGGCGCAATTGGGCCAGGGCCAGGGCCAGCAGCCCGCCCATGCAGTATCCGGCCAGGGCCACCGGCCCGCCGTTGAGGGCGACGGCGACATCGAGCGCGCGGGCGAGCCGCCCGGTGATGTAATCGGTGAGGGTAAAGGCCGTTTCCGCGCCTTCGGGGGCGTCCCAATCGATGACCAGGGGGCGCAACCCCCGTGTCGCCAATGACCGCAGGAGGCTTTGGTCATGGTCCAGATCGAGAACCCAGAAGCGGTTGACCAGGGACGGAATGACCAGGACCACGGGGCCTTCGGGGTTTGACGCCTCTGGCACGGCGCCGTAATCGAGCAGGCGGGTCGAGCCCTCATGCCAGATCACCGGCGGTTCGGCCGGGCGGGCCGTGCGGGGGGCCGTGCGGTACTTGCGCACGCCCCGGGTGAATTGGTCCAGGCGCTGGCGCGCCTCTTCCGTGACGGCTTTGTAGAAGGCCTCAGGCGGAACGTTTTGAAGGGCCTTTTCCAGGTCCCTTGCGCGCGTCGCCAGTTCCGGACTCAAGGGCGGCAAGCCGCCGTTCGATGCCGTCAAGGCGGCGAGCGAGCTCAGCCATGTCGAGGTCTGCACCGCCATGTGCAGCGCCAGGGGCCGGGGTCCCGGGACCGCCGGGGGCCGGGGCGGCGGCACCGCGTCCGTCGTCTGATGGGTCATGGGTCGAAGGTTCCGTGCTGGGGCCGGATGTCGTAGGGGTGGGGGGTTGCTTGCCGGCGTTGATCGCCTGCTGCGCCAGGGCCGCGAAGGCCGTTGCCGAGCCGGTCATCATCTGCGTCATCTGCGACATGGTTTCCGTGACCTTGGGGTCGGCGGCCATGGACTGCATGTGGTCCTGCCACAGGTCCAGGTACTGTTTCGCCAGTTGGTCCAGGTCCGGTTGATCGGCCATGGCGGCTTCCTTGTCTCCGCGCGTGTTGCTGGGGGCGTCCGGTGGGCTCACTATACCGTCGGCCCCGGGGTCGGGGAAACTTTCATTGCGGCGCAGCAATGGACGCGGTATTTTGCCGCGTTGCAACGCGTTTACCTGGGGGAAACCGATGGCGGAAAAAAAGCCTGCCGAGGGCGAGCCGATTATCATCAAGAAGTACGCCAACCGGCGGCTCTATAATACGGCGACGTCGAGCTATGTGACGCTCGATTACCTGTCCCAGATGGTCAAGGATGGTGACGAATTCGTCGTCAACGACGCCAAGACCGGTGAGGACATCACCCGCCAGGTCCTGACCCACATCATCGTCGAAGAGGAAAGCAAGGGCACCAACCTGTTGCCCATCGGCTTCCTGCGCCATCTCATCAGCTTCTACGGCGACAGCCTGCAGGCCGTGGTGCCTAATTACCTGGAACAGACCATGCAGTCTTTCGCGACCAATCAGGAAACGCTGCGCAAAACGATGGAGGATGCCCTTGGGGGCTTCAATCCGTTCGGTCAGTTCGAGGAAGTGTCGAAGCAGAACATGGTCCTGTTCGAGAACGCCATGAAGATGTTCTCGCCGTTTCCCATGCCGACGCCGCCGACCGGCACGCCGAAGGGCGACGCCGCGCCGCAGGGCGGTGCCGCACCCCAGGGCGGGGCCGACATCGACGACATGCGGGCCAAGTTGGAAGAGATGCAGCGTCAGCTTGATTCCCTGTCCGGCGACAAGAAGTAGCCCTACCGCCTCAGTCCAGTTCCCGGACGACCCGGAAACTCAGCCAGTAGCTTTTTACCGCAGCAGGGTTCTTGGCCCGTGAGGATGAGCGCGACTGGCGGGAGAAATAATACCAGGATCCGCCCCGGATCACCCGGATGGCGCAGTCCCCTTCGGTGCGGGCCGAGCCATCGCGCGGCGCCCCGTTGTAGTGGGGGATCCAGCAGTCCGAGACCCATTCATAGGCGTTGCCGTGCATGTCGTAGAGCCCGAAGGGGTTGGGCTTGTACTGGCCGACCGGGGCGTTGCGGTGGCCGGGCACGGCGCCGGTGCATTTGCGGCAATTGATCAGGCCGTCGTCCGGGTTGTCGCCGAACCAATATGCCGTGGTCGATCCGGCCCGTGCGCCGTATTCCCATTCCGCTTCCGTCGGCAGGCGGTATTTGTGCCCGGTCTTCTGCGACAGCCACTTGGCGTAGCCCTCGGCCATGTGGAAATCGATGTTCATGATCGGCTGGCGGCCGCGCCCCCAGTTGTGGTCGTGGGGGTTTTCCGAACATCCTTTTTCGATCAGGCAGGCTTCCCAATTGTCGAAGGTGATTTCGAACCGGCTCATGGCGAAGGGCTTTTTGATGAACACGGGGTGCTTGGGCTGTTCCGCCGGCAGCAGGTCGCTGCCCATGATGAACGCCCCCTTGGGCAGGACGACCATCTCCGGGCAGACGTCGCAGTCCTTGAACACCTTGGGGGCGGTTGGCGCCGGTTTCGCCGCGGGCTTGGCGGCCGGTGTCTGGGCTTGGGCCGGGACGGCAAGCAGGGCCAGCAGAAGGGCCGTGATGCGCAGGACGGGAAGAGTGCGGAAAAACATGACGTGTTGATTCGCCCAAAATGGAATGCGGTTCTGATAGGATAATCATATACGACCGTGCGGTCGATGGCGGCAGGAGATATCTTGCGGCGCGCCAAACGATGAGGTCTTGAGATTATGACGGCTGCGAGCGACGA